>DATFJZ010000238.1:0-4291 GCA_035268945.1 Desulfobacteraceae bacterium
CAGAAAAAAAAGGCCGTGGAAGCCTTGCAGAGCCTCAACTACAGGGTGGTTGCCTTTGGCGACTCGTACAATGACACGGAAATGCTCAAACAGGCCGATCACGGTTTCTTTTTCATGCCCCCCGAATCCATTGTCAAGGACTTTCCAGACCTTGCAGTGACCAGAAACTACGGTGAACTCAAACAGATGATCACATCGGTACTCTCTTCTTCATGACCTTAAATATCGAATCCTACAAAAAGATCAGGGTGCTTGTTATCGGGGACCTGATGATTGACGCCTATCTATGGGGGGATGTTGACCGCATCT
Source organism: Desulfobacteraceae bacterium (assembly GCA_035268945.1). Lineage (GTDB taxonomy): Bacteria > Desulfobacterota > Desulfobacteria > Desulfobacterales > Desulfobacteraceae > DATFJZ01. Next base: position 310 of record DATFJZ010000238.1, read on the forward strand.
CCCCCGAGGCCCCTGTACCAGTGGTGGCGGTCAAACAGGAAACCACCACCCTTGGCGGTGCCGGCAATGTGATCAACAACCTGACTGCCATGGGGGCCTGTGTTTCCGTGGCCGGCACGGCAGGCATGGGCAGCACCGGACGGCTGATGCTTGAAAAACTCAAAGCCCTTGGGGTGGACACCGGCGGTATTGTGGATGAACCGGACAGGCCCACAACCAAAAAAACCCGGATCATTGCCGCAAACCAGCAGGTGCTCCGCATTGACAGGGAGAATCCCGATGAGATCTCGTCTGTCACCCTTGAAAAAGTGACCCGGTTCCTGGAAAAAGAGATTCCCCGTGTGGATCTTGTTCTGATTTCAGATTATGCCAAGGGCCTTGTCACAAAGGAACTGATACAGAGAACGGTTCAAATCGCCCAAAAGAGCAATGCCATCACCATCGCAGATCCCAAAGGCCTTGATTTTTCAAAGTATCAGAACATCTCCATGTTGACCCCCAACCGGAAAGAGGCCGGCCTGGCCGCAGGCATGGCCATGGATTCTCCTGAGGCCCTGGTAAGGGCCGGCCGAAGGATCATCAAAACAGCCCGCCTTGACAGGCTATTGATCACCTGCGGGAAAGACGGCATGGTGGGGTTTGACAGCTGCGGTTCCCCCTTTACCATAAAATCCCGGGCCAGACAGGTTTTCGATGTATCAGGCGCCGGTGACACGGTGATCTCCATCCTCGGCCTCTCCCTTGCTGCCGGTGCAAGTTTTCAGGAGAGTGCCGCCGCTGCCAATGCCGCCGCAGGCATCGTTGTGGCAAAGGTTGGAACGGCAACGGCATCCGTTGATGAACTGAAAGGGGCCCTTTCCTGAAACTCTGAAAAAAAAAGGTTGACATGCAGTCTCTGTTCGGTTATATTTGTCGGGTTGTTGCGGGGTGGAGCAGTTTGGTAGCTCGTCGGGCTCATAACCCGAAGGTCAGGGGTTCAAATCCTCTCCCCGCTACCATGAAAGGATACCAAGGGAGTCAACAGGTCATCGTTGCTCCCTTTTTTTGGGCCTTTTTTCCGTCTCCCCCTCCACATATCAGGAGATCCCATGCCTGTTTTTGAGTACAAAGCCATCACCAGCAAGGGGAAAAAAAGCAGCGGCATCATTGATGCAGAAAGCCGGGCATCTGCCGGAACAAAGCTTAAACAAAAAAAGCTCTTCCCTGTTTCCATCAACGAAATAGCCACTGAATCCTCAACCATGGAAGGAAAGGGGATCGGCAGTTCACTTCCCTTGTTCTCACGGATAAAAACATCGGAGATCGCAATGATCACAAGGCAGATGGCTACCCTCCTCTCCGCCGGCTTCCCCCTGGTCTCTGCTGTATCGACCCTTGTGTCCCAGACCCGCTCAAAACCCTTTCAGAAAATCCTCTCCAAGGTAAAAGACGCCATTGAAGAGGGAGAGAGTTTTGCCGCTGCCCTTGCCATGTACCCTTCTGTCTTCTCTTCTGTTTATGTCAGCATGGTCAGAGCCGGGGAATCATCGGGAACCCTCGAGATCGTCCTGGAACGCCTTGCCGACATCACAGAAAAAAGGGAGGAGACCAAAAAAAACATCCAGGCCTCACTGGCCTATCCCGTCCTCATGGCCTTCATCGGAGCTGTGGTGCTCTTTTTTCTCCTGACCTACATCGTCCCCGGGATCATTGGAATTTTTTCCGACATGGACCAGACCCTCCCCGGCCCGACCCTTTTTCTCATTTCCGTCAGTTCGTTTTTTAAATCCATGTGGTGGCTTGTTTTGCTTCTGCCCGTGGCAATGACCTTCATGATTTACATGGTAAGAAAAACCCCAAAAGGGGCCTACATAACAGACAGAATGCTCTTTCGAATCCCCAAAGCCGGGGAACTGCTGCAGAAACTCAGCGCAGCGCGTTTTACAAGGATTCTCGGTTCCCTGCTTGAAAACGGGGTGCCAATGCTTACGGCCCTTGATATTGCCAAGGCCATTACCGGTAACACGGTTTTCACCCAGATCGTTGCCAGGTCTGCAGAATATGTTGAACAGGGAGGAGAGCTGGGCAAGGCCCTTGAAAATGAACGGCTATTTCCCTCCCTTGCCTGTCAGATGATACGGGTTGGGGAAAAAAGCGGGGAGCTGGAAAAAATGCTGGAAAAAACCGCTGACCTCTATGAAAAAGAGGTGACATCTTCCATTGCCGCCATGACGGCGCTTTTAGAACCTGTGATCATCCTTGTCATGGGAGCAGTGGTGGGATTTATTGTGCTATCCATCTGCCTGCCCATCTTTGAGATGAACCAGCTGGTAAAGTGACCTAAAAGGGGATCCTGAACACGACCATTTTTTCCCCGGATGACGACTCCTTGCCGCTGCTGCCGTACAACTCCCAATGCTTGGAAGGATCGTAGCGGTACTGTTTTTCCATCCGGTGGAGCCTGGGGAGAATTTTTGACCGGTTGTATTTGTGGGCGCTGGTAATGGAGCCGTAGATGTTGCCCGAATAAAACCCGGCCGCCACAAAGGAAACAACCGCACCGAGGGCTGTATTGCCCCCGTCAAAGGAGGCGGCAGCGGAAGCTATCAGACAGGAGTTGAGCAGAAAAGAGACCAGACCGTCCTTGTACCGCCGGCAGTAGACAAATCCTGCGCCGGGAATAATGGCAGCGGCGCCTGCAACAGCAGGACTTTTCGTTTCCATGGCTTTCATCTCTGCAATACCGGTTTTTATCCGGTTTTTATTGTATCTCGCCTTTCCCGAGTCACCTATCCGGTCCAGCCACTCCTCTGCCCTGTCAAGGGCCCCCTTTTCCATGGTCCCTGCCCGTTCAAGGGAGAGCCAGGCCAGCTCGTAACAGATTCTATCCTTGAGGCCCCTTGTTTCTGCAACGGCTAAAAAATTCTGCAGCACCCTTTTTGCCGAACCGGATCTCCCCATCCGTCCATAGGTTTTCGCCAGCATGAACCGGGATTCTGCACTGATCTTCGATGTTGAAAAAGAGCCGGACAACTGCCGGAAGAGGTCTGCCGCCCTGGTGTAGTGTTCAAGGTGAAAATGGCAGAGACCAATTTTAAACCGTGCCGGCTCTTTTCTTTCATCCCCTGGAAAAAAATGGACAAACCGCTTGAACGCCACCATGGCTGCGGCATAATCCCCATCTTGGAAGCATTCTTCGGCATACTGGTACTGTTCATCACCATGGATAACCACAGTGCTCCCCCCTGCAGCAGAACCACAACAGGCCCACGGCAGAAGAAGAAGAAGAAGAACAGCAACAACAAATGGAGCCAACCGTTTCGCGTCTTCCATCATCGATACCACCAGAAATCATTGGCCGCCACGGGATCATAGCACCTGGTTCTGCCCTTTACCGTTAACACGGGAGAACGTTTCACCTCGTCCCGGCCGCACCGCAAAAGCCGATCACAGGTCATGATCCAGCCCACAGGAAAGCCGTGCTTTTTGAACGTCTCTGCTGCATATCCGGAACAGGTGGGATACATGGAACAGCGATCCCCGTCAACCGGCGACAGGTGCTTTTGGTAAAAGTACAGTACTCCCCCGGCCCGGGGAGCCGTGCTCTCCCTGGCAGCGCAGCCGGCAAGCAGGACAAGAACCACCGTCACTGTCAAAAGACTACTCCTGGGTAACACGGAGCACCTCCTCAACTGTGGTAATCCCCTTGAGCACTTTTTCGATGCCGTTCCGGCGAAGCCGGCGCATCCCCTTTTCCAGGGCTGCGGCCATGATTTCATTGGCATCCGAGGTATTGAGGATCATCTTTTTTATGGCATCATCAAGTTCAAGGATTTCAAAGATCGCCTCCCGGCCGGCATAACCTGTGTGAAAACAGCGGGAACACCCCATTGCCTTGAACACGGTCTGCTGGACAAGGCCCAGGCTCTTCTGTTCCACCTCATCCAGGGTCTCTTTTTCCTTGCAATGGGGGCACAACCGCCTGACCAGTCTCTGGGCGATA
>DATFJZ010000239.1:0-5386 GCA_035268945.1 Desulfobacteraceae bacterium
CAGCCCTGGGCCCGGAGCTGTTCACCTTTTTCCAGGCCATCGGTGTCAACCTCAAGCAGATCTACGGTCAGACCGAGATCACCGGCATTGCCTACATGCACCGGGACGGGGATATCCGTCCGGACACCGTGGGAAAGCCCCTGCCCGGCACCCGGTGCAAAATTGCCGACGACGGCGAGATCCTCTCCCAGTCGGCATCGGTCTCGCCGGGATATTACCAGCTTCCTGAAAAATCCGATGAGCTTCTCGCAGGGGGATGGCTTCACTCCGGGGATGCCGGGTATATCGACGACGACGGGCATCTGGTTGTCATCGACCGGATTTCCGATGTGATGCACAACCTGGATGGCAAGATGTTTTCCCCCATGTTTCTGGAGAACAAACTCAAATTCAGCCCGTATATCAAGGAGGCGGTGATCTACGGGGACCAGGAACCCTTTGTGGGGTGCCTGGTCAATATCGATCCCGTGGTTGTGGGCAAGTGGGCCGAGGACCGGGGGTTGTCCTACACCACCTACATGGCCCTGTCGTCAAAAAAGGAGGTTGCCGCCCTCATCATGGACGAGATTGTCGCTGTCAATGCCAGGGCTGAAAAAGAGCATTTCAAGATCAAACGGTTTGCCCTGCTGTACAAGCTCCTTGATGTGGATGACGGGGAGCTGACCAAGACAGGAAAGATCAGGCGCAAATTTGTCAAGGAGAAGTACCAGAACCTCTATGACGGGCTCTACGATGTAACCAGGGATACCATGGAGGTGGAGGCCCTGTTCACCTACCAGGACGGGCAGTCGTCCACGGTAAAGACAACCATTCAATTTTATACCATGAAAGGAGTGTGATGAGTTATTTTTTCCAGATCGTGGTGAGCGGTATTGTGGTGGGCTCGATTTATGCCCTGGCGGCCATCGGGCTCGTTCTGGTGTACAAATCCAGCAAGGTGGCCAATTTTGCCCACGGCCAGCTCATCGCTGCCGGGGCGTTTATCACCTACGCCCTGACCGTATGGGCATCGATTCCCATCTTTTTCTCGTTTTTAATCTCCATGGTGATCACCTTTTTCCTGGCGTGGAGCGTGGAAAAGATCTTTCTTCGCCGGCTCATCGGCGAACCGATCATCTCGGTGATCATGGTGACCATCGGGCTCTCCTCCATCCTGGACGGGTTGATCTATCTGACCCCCTTTGGGTCGGAGAACTTCTCCTTTCCGGCGTTTTTTCCCACAACGCCCCTGGCCATTGCCGGGGTTTCCATCTCCTGGACCCAGCTGGTGGGGGTATTGGTCACCCTGGTGCTCATCGGGGGATTTTCCTGGTTCTTCAAGCGATCCACCGTGGGCATCTCCATGCGGGCCGTCTCCGATGACCAGTTCGCCTCCATGTCCGTGGGCATCTCCGTGCCAAAGGTGTTCGGTCTTGCCTGGGCAACGGCGGGATTCTCCGCGGCAGCTGCCGGCTGCATCATCGGCAATATCACCGGGTTGAACTTTGACACCCTCCACGCCTTTGGCATTGTTGTCTTTCCCGTGGTGATCCTCGGGGGGCTGGATTCCATCCTCGGGGCCGTTGTGGCCGGTATCGTCATGGGGCTTATCCAGCAGTTTGCCGGCGGATACCTGGACGGCAACTGGGGATTGAGTGGCACCGGCGAGGTGCTGCCCTATATTATTCTCCTGGTGATTCTTCTCTTTAAACCCCATGGGCTTTTCGGGGTCCATGAAATCGAGCGGGTATAACTCATGGCTGCAAATAAATGGCTGGCAACGGGAAATTTTTTCACATCGTACAGGCAGGAGCAGCAGACCTTTTCCACCCACCTTGACCGTTCTCTGTTCACCTTTTTTCTCTTTGTTCTGTTTGCATGGCCCCTTGTGTTTCCCCTGAGCAGGACCAATATGCTGGTGGTGGACAATATCCTCATCGCCGTTGTTGCCGTCATGGGGCTCAACCTGGTAACGGGGTTTGCCGGATTGATCTCCATCGGCCATGCCGCCTTTGTGGGGGTGGGGGCCTATACCGTGGCTTCTTTCTGCCGTGTAATCGGAGACAACCATCTGCTGATCACCCATTTCTGGCCGGTGATGATCCTGGCCGGTGGAGTGATGGGCGCCGTGTTCGGTGCGGTGGTGGGGCTGCCGGCCCTGAGGCTCAAACACCTTTACCTTGCCATTGCCACCCTCTCCTTCCAGATGATCTTTGAATGGGTGATCAATTTCATGACCTTTTTCAATCAGGGACAGACGATTTTTGTGGGAAGGGTGTCTTGGATCACCGGCCGGGTGGGCAGGAGCGATCACTACGTGTTCTGGTATTATGTGATCCTTGTTGTCATCGTGTTCAGCGGTTTTGCCGTTCGAAATCTGCTGAAAACCCGTTACGGCCGCTGCCTGGTTGCCGTCCGGGACAATGACAGGGCCGCCGATGCCATGGGCATGCACCCGGGGTTTACAAAGGTGTACGCCTTTGCCCTTGCCGGGTTTCTGGCAGGTGTTGCCGGGGCCATGCACGCCTATCTCTACCGGGGGGTGGGGTTTGAGTCCTTCACCCTGCACCACTCCATCTCCTACCTTGCCATGGCCATCGTGGGAGGGCTTGGCACCTTGAACGGCGCCTTCTGGGGACCTGTGGCCATCCGGTTCCTCGAGCTCCAGGTGGAGAAACTGGCCGAAACGGCAGGACATTACCTGCCCTCGGGGATGAACCTGGCAACGGCCCTGCGGCCTTTGACCTTTGGGCTGGTGATTGTGCTGTTTTTAATGTTTGAACCCCGGGGCATTGCCAACTGGTGGCGAATCGCAAAGTCCTACACGAAAAAGTGGCCCTTCAGGTATTAGTTTCTTATCTCTGATTTAAATAAGGACCGATGACGCAGAGCCAACATCGCCAACGACAAGGTTCTAAAACCAACAACCAGGAATAAGGAGGCAGAAGATGAAAAAGCGAACAGTCTTATTTTTCAACGCAGTGCTTGTGTTAACAGTGGTTTTTGCAATGGGTATGGAGGCAGGTGCCAAAGAAAATACCTATAAAATCGGCCTCTCCCTGGCCATTACCGGCCCCACCTCCGATGCCGGCAATCCCTATGCAAAGGGGGTGGAAGACTATTTTAACCATGTCAATGACATGGACATGCTCAATGGCGATATCATCGACTGTATCATCAGGGATGACCAGTACCAGACCTCGGTGACCAAGCGTAATTTTGAGGATTTCCTTGACCAGGGCATGGTGCTCTACCTCAACTACTCCACTGGCAGCACACTGGGGCTGAAGAGGGATTTTGAAGAGGTACGGATTCCGGTGCTCCCCGCCTCCTACCATGCAGGAAACCTCACCGATTCCGATTATATTTTCCTGCCGGTGGCATCCTACTCGGAACAGCTGGTTGCCCTGTCGGAATATGTTGTCAACAACCACAAGGGGAGTTCCCCCGAAGTGGCCATGTTTATCCATCCTTCAGCCTTTGGCCGGGGACCCGTGGGAGATGCCGAAAAAGCCGTTGAGGCGGGCCTTGACATGGATGTCGTTGAAGTGGTGGAGCATGGAAAAAACCTTGACAACACTGCCATGCTGAAACGGCTGATGAGCAAGGGGGTTCAGTATGTCCTCTGCCATACGGTGCAGTCCCCGGTGGCCACCATGCTCAAGGATGCCAGCCGCCTCGGCCTCATTGCCGACTACTACGGGGAAAAGGGGAAACTCACCTTCCTCGGGGTGCATTACACCGGCGGCAACGATTTGATTGCCCTTGCCGGCAAAGCGGCAGAAGGGTACTTCTGGACCTGCTCGTTTAATTTGACCTCGGAGAAAAACCCGGGCACGACCAAACAGCTGGCCCTGGCAAAAAAATATGGCCGGGATGAGAAGGCGGCCAATTCCCATAATTATGCCGCCGGTATCATGGTGGCCCAGGTCACCACCGAAGTGATCCAGCGGGCCAAGGCCAAGGGGTTGGAGATCAACAGAGCAAACCTCTACAAAACATTGAACCAGATGAACGGGGATAACGCCTATTTTCCCTACACCACCATTGGTCCGGTGACCTATTCTAAAACGGACCGCGCCGGGGTGGACATGCTCCAGATCTATTCGGTGAAGAACAGTGTGTTTAAGAAAATAGGCAGCCCCATAACCTCGGAGTACATGCAGAAAATCAAATAGGGTAGAAAAGATAGGGCTGACTGAAATACCGCCCCGGCAGGTGATGGCTATAACTATAATTACGAAAGGAGATGGCAATTTCTCCCCTGGGCTGAAGACCCAGGGGGGCTTTGCCGATTTTTATGAATCTTCTGGAAATTAACAATATTGAGGTGGTTTACAATGATATTGTTCAGGTGCTCCGGGGTGTCAGCCTGAGCGTTCCCAAGGGGAGTATTGTTTCACTGCTCGGCACCAACGGCGCCGGCAAGACAACCACCCTGCGGGCAATCAGCGGCCTTTTAAAGCCGGAAAACGGCATTATCCGGGAAGGGTTCGTCAAATTCAAGGACCATGATATCACCAATCAGCTGGGCACGGAGGTGGTCAAGCTCGGTGCTGTCATGGTTCCCGAAGGCAGAAGGGTGTTCAAGCACCTCACCGTCAACGAAAACATCCGGGTGGGGTCCATTACCCGGAAAGATGGAATTCAGAATATTCGCAGGGACATGGACCTCATGTACCGCCATTTTCCAAGGCTTGCCAACGTGACCAACCGGATGGCGGGGTACAGTTCCGGCGGTGAACAGCAAATGATCGCCATTGCCAGGGCCCTCATGGCAGCCCCGGAAATGCTCATGCTGGATGAGCCATCCCTGGGACTTGCCCCTATCCTGGTCAAGGAGATTTTCTCCAATATCAAGGCCATTAACAGGGATCTTGACACCACCATTCTGGTGGTGGAGCAGAATGCGCGGGTAGCCCTGGAGATCTCCGACTACGCCTATATCATGGAGTCGGGAAGAATTGTCCTTGAAGGAGCCTCCAAGGAGCTCCAGAACAACCCCGATGTCAAGGAATTTTACATGGGCATCACCAAGGGGGGCGGGCGAAAGTCCTTTAAAAATGTCAAATCATACAAGAGACGCAAACGCTGGATGTAGACCGTGACTTTCGGCCATGCCACGGAAGGGGCTTTACACGGCCATCTTGGCCGAATCAAAGATTGAATCCGGAACGGAACGAAATGTCAATGGAAAAGGGGCGGTTTTAAGCTGAACAATGCCGCCATTGGAATTGCCGGTGTTGATTTCAGATCCGAGGAGTTTATTCTATGAAAATCATGGTTGGTTACAATGGGGGGGAGGTCGGTAAACGGGCGCTTCTGCTTGCCAGGGACTGGGCTGAGCAGTTTAACGCCTTTGTATATGTGATCACCTCCATGGAAGGCGGGGCATCTGAAAAACAGT
>DATFJZ010000240.1:0-2172 GCA_035268945.1 Desulfobacteraceae bacterium
CGGGATTTTCAACGGACCGGGGCACCGATCCCAGGGCGGCCTGGTGGAGCACATAATCCCTCCCCTTGCAGGCCTTTTGGCAGGTGTCGCCATCCCTGATGTCCCCTTGAACAAATGAGAAATTTTCCCACTGTTCCCCGGACACACTCTCTTTGACCAGATCGAGGTTGTGCCAAAACCCCGTGGAAAAATTGTCCAGGCCGGAGACCTTCTGGTTGAGCTTGAGCAGGGTTTCCACAAGGTTGGAACCGATGAAGCCGGCAGCTCCGGTGACGAGCCATGAGCGGGGACGGGTTTTTATCCCCTGGATCTTTTTTTCATATGCCATGGATGTTATAGCCTCCAGAACCGTTTGGACTGCTGCTCCAGTTCTTTTTTGTCCAGCATGGATTTGATATCCACAAGGCACCCTTTGTCGCCGAGCATGGCGGTAAACCGGGCGAGGGGCATGGCCCGGTATTCCTCGTGGGGTACGGCAATAATAAGAGCCCCCAGGTCTTTGAACCTGTCAAGGGAGCACAGCTCAATGCCGTAATACTCCGCCGCTTCGCCGGGATCCGCCATGGGTTCGTGGACCAGGACCTCGATGCCGTAGGCTTCAAGTTCGGTGACAATCTCCACCACCTTTGTGTTCCGCAGATCCGGGCAGTCCTCCTTAAAGGTCAGGCCCAGCACCCCGACCCTGGAGTGTTTGACGTTCTGGCTGGACTGGATCATCATCTTCACGGTCTTTTCCACCACAAACCGGCCCATGTTGTCGTTGATGCGCCTGCCTGCCAGGATGATTTCCGGATGGTAGCCCAGGGACTGGGCCTTGAAGGTCAGGTAGTAGGGGTCCACGCCGATGCAGTGGCCTCCCACAAGGCCCGGCGTAAAGGGCAGAAAATTCCACTTGGAGCGGGCCGCCTTGAGCACATTGGTGGTATCGATATCCATGCGGTCAAAAATCAGGGAAAGCTCGTTCATCAGGGCGATGTTGAGATCCCTCTGGGTATTCTCGATCACCTTGGCCGCTTCTGCTTCTTTGATGGTTTCGGTCCTGAAAACACCGGCTTCAACGATTGCCTCGTAAAGCTTCGCCGTCTTGTCCAGGGTTTCGTTGTCATCCCCGGACACCACCTTGACGATCTTTGTCAGGGTATGTTCCTTGTCCCCGGGGTTGATGCGCTCCGGAGAATACCCCACATGGAAATCCCGCTTCCACTTGAAACCGGAATGCTTCTCGAGGATGGGGACACACACCTCTTCGGTCACCCCGGGATACACCGTTGATTCGTAGATGACAACGGCCCCTTTTTTCATGTATTTGCCGGCTGTCACGGAAGAACTTTCCACAGGGCCGAGATCGGGCCGCCTGGCCTTGTCAATGGGGGTCGGCACGGCGATGATGATAAAATCGGCCTTTGAGAGCATTGACGGATCCGTGGTGGGATGGAAGCGGCCGGCGCGCTGGAACTCTTCCGGTGAGACCTCGCCGGTGGGATCCCTGTGTCGTTTGCAATTATCGACAATGCTCTCCTTCAAATCCAGGCCGATGGTGTCAAATCCGACACCAAAATGAACGGCCAGGGGAAGGCCCACGTATCCCAGGCCGATGACCGCTATGGTACAGTTTTCAAGATCCGTCATGGATATCCACTCCTTTTTTATAACCGGCATGGCCGGAGCATGGTTTGTGCACCGGCCACATCCGCTGTTACCCAACCTTCCATGGCTGCGGCATTATGGGCTTGATCATAACATCGGCCACCTAAGGGGGGTGGGGTCAGGCCTGATCAAACCCGGCATTATGATCGATGATCGATTGTATGTTCAGTTGTGTTCGGGTCTGACTATTCCATTTCCTAACGGCCAAATTCCCTTATTTTATCGCATATCCCCGTGCAGTATTCCCTGGTCTTTTCCTGGCTTGGCCCCTCAACCATCACCCGCAACAGCGGCTGAGTGCCGGAATAACGGACAAGAACCCTGCCGTTGCCGTCGAGCTTCTCCTTGACCCGGTTTATCTCGTCTGCGATGGGTTTTATCTGCATGAAATCGGGCCTTGAGGCATCCACCTCGACATTCATCAACACCTGGGGATAAATCGTCATGACCCTGGCAAGTTCCGACAGGGGTTTACCACTGGCCGCCATGACCGACACAAGGCGCAGTGCCGTTAAAATCCCGTCT
>DATFJZ010000241.1:0-3226 GCA_035268945.1 Desulfobacteraceae bacterium
CCTGGACCGGGAGGCAAACACCCGCAGAAGCGTCAATCCCCAGGTGGACATGGCACCGCTGTTTTATCTGGACGGAGCCACCAACAAGGCATCCTTCAAGCATATCCTATTTGACCAGGCAGTCAAAGAGCACCCCAAGGCTGGCATCAAGAAAATCGTTGATTTTGACATGAACTTTTGCAGCATCTCTCCTCCCTGCTATACCGGACTGAACAGGGATTTCATCACAGGACCGGCCCTTGACAACCTCATCTCCTGCCACGCCGGCATGCGAAGCCTCATGGCGGCGGATACAAGAAAAACCGCCATGCTGGTATGCACCGACCATGAAGAGATCGGCAGCGATTCCTCGGCAGGGGCCAGGGGCTCGTTTCTCACCTCCATCCTGGCAAGGATTGCCAAGACCCCTGAACAGGCCGGTCGAACAGCGGCAAAATCAGTGATGATCTCCTGGGACAACGCCCATGCCGCCCATCCCTCCCATGGCGAAAAACACGATGCCAACCACCTGCCAAGGCTCAACAAGGGACCGGTGCTCAAGGTCAATGCCGCCCTGAAATACGCATCCGACTCGGAATCATCGGCGCTTTTCAAGACCCTTTGCGCCAGGGCGAACACCCCCTGGCAGACCTTTGTAATGCGAAGCGACATGCCCTGCGGGAGCACCACCGGTCCCCTGATCTCCTCCCGCACCGGCATCAAAACAGTTGACGCAGGTGCCCCCAGCCTTGCCATGCATTCGATCTGCGAACTGACCGGCGCCCAGGACCCGTACATGGTTTTCCAGGTCACACGGGAGCTCTTTGCCATGGAGGAACAACCGCTTTTATCCTTGACATAAACAGGCTAAATGGTTATATCGGACAATTGATATGTTCAGCTTTCCCGGGTTTACCGCTGTATGGGTCCGGGTAAGCCGGGGAAAGCCCAGCGTGAAGGAAAACTTCAGAAAACATACGGTTATGATGTTTCCTCTGAAACAACAATACACAATCAACATCCACTGCCCTGTTGGATAATTGGAGCAAAACCATAAATGGATTTTTACCAGAAACTCAAGCAAAACAGAGAGGCCATTCTGAATCTCTGGTTCGACCAGGTGATCAAAACCTACCCTGAAGATACGGCAAGGCTGCTGGCAAAATCGAACAATAAATTTGACAATCCCGTTGGCAGCGCCACGAAAGAGAGCCTGGAATCGACTTTGGCCCTGGTTTTTGAAAACAGCGATTTGACAAAACAGACCAACATGGACAAGCTGGAGTCGGCCCTGGATCCTGTGGTACGCATCAGGGCTGTGCAGACGATTTTTACGGCAGAAAAAGCCGTGGGGTTTGTGTTTGGCTTGAAAGCCATTGTAAAGAAGAAGATCGGCACCTGGGATGAAGCATTTGACAGCAGGGTGGACCAAGTGGCCCTTGCCGCATTCAACAGGTTCATGAAGTGCCGGGAAGATATATTCCTCTTAAAGGCCACGGAATCCAAACGACGGATCCACAGGGCCTTTGAAAGGGCGGGTTTAGTAGAAGAGCTCAACGAGGAAGAGCTTGTTGGCTCGAAAAAATCTTAAACAGGTTTTTGCATCTTTCTTAATTGTTGCAAAACCATAAAAAGAGGTGGTTGGAGATGAATCAAAAGTACATGTTACCCCTGACAGGCGTTTTTCTGCTGTTTCTGCTGGCTTACGCAGGGGTTGAGGGAGCCGGAATGCAGTGGTTCTTTGGTATCGTTTTTCCCTATGTGGCGGTGATAGCCTTTGTTGCAGGCGTTGTCTACCGCGTATTGGGATGGGCGTCCTCTGCGGTCCCGTTCAGAATTCCCACAACCTGCGGACAACAGAAATCACTTCCATGGATCAAGCAGAACTGCATTGACAATCCTGACAAGGCATCGGGCGTTTTTGTGCGCATGATCCTTGAAATTTTCCTTTTCAGATCTCTGTTTCGCAACACAAAGGCCGCGTTCAACAGAAACGAAAAGAACAAACTCTCCTACTCCTGGGAAATATTCCTCTGGGTAGGAGCCCTGGCCTTTCACTACGCATTTCTCGTGGTGATCCTCCGGCATTTACGGTTCTTTACCGCACCGGTGCCGGCCCTGGTAGAAGGTCTCGAGTACCTTGACGGCATCGTCCAGATTGGCCTTCCCGGCATTTTCCTTTCCGGAATTGTGCTGCTGCTGGCCGCCCTTTTCCTCCTGGCCAGGAGGATCTTTGATGCCAAGGTGAGCTACATCTCCCTTGCCTCGGACTATTTCCCCCTGTTTCTCATCATCGGCATCGCCGCAACGGGCATTGCCATGCGTTACTTTACCAAGGTTGACATCCTCGGAATCAAGGAATTCACCATGGGTCTTGTCACCTTCAGCCCCTCGATTCCCCAGGCGGTGGGGGGCCTGTTTTACGCCCACGTCTTCCTGGTCAGTGTCCTCATGGCCTACATTCCCATAAGCAAACTGATGCACATGGGGGGGATTTTCCTTAGCCCCACAAGAAACATGGCAAACAACACCCGGGCCGAGAGACATATCAACCCGTGGAACTACGATGTGGAGATTCATACCTACGAGCAGTATGAGGACCACTTTAGAGACAAAATGATAGATGCTGGACTTCCAGTAGACAAGAAGGAGTAATAGATGGCTGACGAAATCAAACCAGATGAACTATTGGACAAGGTAGACCACACACCTGCCCGGGGCAGCTGGATGGACACCTCGGTCCAGATCAGGCCTGGGATGTACTGCTATGCGGCAAAGCCCGAGAGTGTTGAGACCCTGGGTCTGCCCAACGCCAGGAACTGGAACCCCCTGGAGGACGACTGGAAACTGCCGGAAAACTGGCAGGAGATCCTCCACCAGGGTATCAAAGAACGCCTTGAACGATTCAGGACATTTAAGATTTTCATGGATGTCTGTGTCCGGTGCGGGGCCTGTGCCGACAAGTGCCACTTCTTCCTTGGCACCGGGGACCCGAAAAACATGCCCGTTCTCCGGGCCGAACTGCTCCGTTCCGTTTACCGGAACGATTTTACCCGGGCCGGCCAGATACTCAGCTCCATTCCCGGTGCCGCAAAAATTTCCGGAAACCGCCCCTTGACCCTGGATGTGCTCAAGGAGTGGTGGTACTACTTTTTCCAGTGCACAGAGTGCCGGCGCTGTTCCGTTTTCTGCCCCTACGGCATTGATACGGCGGAAATCACCATCATGGGCAGGGAACTGTTAAACC
>DATFJZ010000242.1:0-5619 GCA_035268945.1 Desulfobacteraceae bacterium
CACGCATCCTGCTTGCCATTTTGTCCGTCTTCTGCGTTGTGACAACCGGCACATAGCTCACTATGCTCCGGTTGTCACGCCTTGAATACGAACAAAATGCCTACACGATATGCGTAGATTATTTTCTTTCAGTTCCCTAAAAAGGCAGCAACAGGTTAACCAGTGGGATCAACATGAAAAACAGGTGTGTGAGCGATGGGCAGAGATTTTAAGATAAACTGGGACGATTATTTTGATGCGGTTGACCGATGTGACAGTGTCAAGCCCCAGGGCAGGATCTCCAAGGTGGTGGGTCTTGTTGCCGAGGGCGATGGCCTGGGACTGGGCATCGGCAGCCTCTGCCTTATCAAAAACGATTACCAGGAAGAGGTCCGGGCCGAGGTGATCGGGTTCAGGGATGACAAGGTGGTGTTGATGCCCTACGGCAGCATCCGGGGCATCAGCCCTGGAAGCAGGATCATCCCCCTGGCTGATACGCCGGAGGCCGAGGTGGGGGATGCCTTCCTCGGCCGGGTCGTCGACGGTATGGGAGTGCCCCTGGACGGCAGGGGGGCCATCCGGGCCAGTGCCAGGTATCCTCTGTACGGCAAGCCCATCAACCCCATGGAACGTCAGTCCATCCATGAGCCCATGGATGTGGGGATCAACGCCATCAACACCATGGTCACCCTGGGAAGGGGGCAGCGGGTGGCCATCATGGCCGGTTCCGGAGTGGGCAAAAGCGTGCTCATGGGCATGATGACCAAGCATTCGGCTGCCGATGTGGTGGTGATCGGCCTCATCGGCGAAAGGGGCAGGGAGGTGAAGGACTTTGTCGATGACACCCTGGGCAGGGAAGGCATGAAACGGTCTGTGGTGGTGGCGGCAACCTCGGATGCCCCCCCCCTGGTGCGGATCCGGGGGGCCTACCTTGCAACCACCATTGCCGAATATTTCAGGGACCAGGGAAAAAATGTGATCTTAATGGTGGACTCCATCACCCGGTTTGCCATGTCTTCCAGGGATGTGGGGCTTGCCGCCGGAGAGCCACCTACTTCCAGGGGATACACCCCCTCTTTCTTTGTTCAGATTCCTGTGCTTCTTGAACGGGCAGGGGCCGTTGAGAACAGCGGCTCCATCACGGGGATCTACACGGTTCTGGTGGAGGGGGACGATCTCAACGATCCTGTGGGGGATACGGTGCGGTCCATTGTGGACGGCCACATCGTGCTGTCAAGGGACCTTGCCAACAAGGGGCATTATCCGGCAATCGATGTGCTTGCCAGTGTTTCACGGGTGATGCGGGATGTGGCAGCCCCTGAACATGTCAAGGTGAGGGGGCAGGCCATTGATATTATCTCGGCATACAGGAGCGCCGAGGATATGATCTCCATTGGTGCCTATGTGGATGGGTCTGATCCCAAGATTGACCAGGCCAAGCAGCTCATGCCGGCAGTGAACGATTTTCTCAAACAGGATATGGGGAGAAAAAATAAGCTTTCCCTGGGGGTTTCCGAGCTCTCTTCCATTCTGAACGTGAAAACCAGTCCCGGGAAAAAGCGATGAAACGGTTCCGTTTCCGGCTTGAGGCACTTTTGAAATACAGGCACCACCTTGAATATCTGGCACAGCAGGAGACGGCAGAGGCGTACAGGGATGTCAGGGAAGCAGAAAACGAGATCGTCCGGCTGAACGAGGCCTTTTCCCGAACAGCCGGTGAGATTGACAGGGCCGCTGCAAAGGGGATATCGGCCAGGGCCTTCAAGCAGTTTAACGACTATCTGGACGGTGTTGCCGATGATATCCAGGAGGCGGCAGAGAGAAAACAGCAGCTGGCAGCAGTGCTTGCCGACAAGCAGAAATACCTCAGGGAAAGAAGCGTTGCCAGAAAGGCCATAGAGCGGTTAAAAGAGAAGCAGAAGCAGGAGTATATGGACGAATTCCTCAAGGAGGAGCAGAAGATGCTCGACGAAATTTCCTCCTTGAAAAAGGCAAGGGAGGTCATTGATGAAGGTTGAAAGGACTCGTAAAAACAAAAGAACGGAAAAATCGGCTGCTGTTTTATCCTTTTTGCTGCTCTCGGCTGCTGTTTTTCTTTTTTTCAATTTTTCCGTTGTCAATGGTCTCTTCTCCAGTGGCACCGCTGTTTATGCTGAGGATGAAAAAGAGGAATCTCCCTGTCCGGAATGCCCGGAATGCCCCGACCCCACTAAGGTGGTGCTAAAAGGACTCAAGGAGAAGAAGGAAAAACTTGCCAGGGAGGAAGAGCGCATTGACCGGGAAAAGAAACAGCTTGAAGAGCTCATGGAAGGCATCGATGTGAAACTTGAAAAACTCCAGCGTTTGAAAAAACAGATCGCAGCGGATTTTGACACCCTCACAGAGAAAAAAACAGAGCAGGAAAAGCAGAAAGATGCGCAATTCGAAGAAAAACTCCAGAAACTTGTCAAGATGTATGCCGGCATGAAACCCAAAAATGCCGCAAAGATTGTCAACAGCATGGACATTGAAGTGGCCCGGCAGATTTTTTCCCGGATGCGTGAGACCTCGGCTGCCACAATCCTCGCCAATGTTGAGAGCAAAAAAGCGGCAAAGATCAGCGAACGTATCGCCTACCGGAAAGAATAACCCCATCACTCCTTCCAGAGCCATCAGATTAGGGCCGTTTGAAACGGCCCTTTTTTTTGTGGCAAATTTTTCCCTTACCGGCTTTTTGCCGGGCAATAACTGCAACAACAATCAATCGACCTGTTGTTTTTGTCTCTTCTTTGTCTTTTTAAATACCTGAAATTAAAGAGTTAATTGCCTTTTTGTGCGACATGGCACAATCATTGCTTTTTATCCCATCAACTCATAATATTAATACAGGTGCTGCAATGAATTTTGGTTTTGCGGAATTTCAAAACTCCTTGAAAAATGTAAGCCGGACAGGCAAGGCAGATCTTTCCATGTCGGGTTCTGGAAAAGCCCTTCCCGATGATGAAGCCGGTTTTGCCGCCAGACTCGACATTCTCATGGCAAAAGAGGAGAGCCAGGGCAGCACAGAGTCGCTGACAGAAAAGGCCTTGAGCCGGTTGAAAGGGTCGGAAGACAGTGATCCAGGATTGAAAGCGGTTCTGACCAAAGGGGCGGAAATCGGTAGTCCTGATTCTGGGCTGAAAGAGATTTTGGCCAAAGCGGCGGCATCCGGCAGTGCAGATCCAGGATTAAAAGAAGTTTTGGCCAAAGCGGCGGCATCTGGCGGCGTTGATCCAGACCTGAAAGCGGCCCTGCTCAAAGGGGCGGAAATCGGCAGTGCAGATCCAGGATTAAAAGAAGTTTTGGCCAAAGTGGTGGAATCTGGCGGCGTTGATCCAGACCTGAAAGTGGCCCTGCTCAAAGGGGTGGAAACCAGCAGCGACGGTACTCGACCAAATAAAACTCTGGGATTTGGGGCGGAAGCTCATTCCGGTAATTCAGTGATGAACAGGATAGTGAGTCGTCAGGACGATTCGCCTCCCATCAGCACCGCAATGGGTAACTTGTTTTCTTCCTTGACCCGGGACCTGGAAAAGGGCGATGCTGTGGGGTTTCTCGATAAATTCAGGCAGTTTCTTGACATGGCCGGGAATGATACGGACAAGATGATTATAAAGTCCAGGGGTGCCAGTGCCCTTGAAGAGCTCTTTGTTCAGGCCGGTTTTCCCAAAGAACAGGTCGCTGATCTCATTGCCGATCTCCAGGCGGAATCCAGTGACGGGGAGATCCCTGTTTTTGATTTTCTGTCCGGACTGTCTGAAATGGAACTCCAGAACGGTGATGATTCAGGCCCTGAAAATGGTGATACTCTGCTTGCCGTTTCTGATCTTCCCTTTATTGAAACCGTTATGACAGCCCTTGGCGTTCCCAAAAATATCTCCGAAAAAATTATTTCCGATGCAACGGTCAAGAACAGGGGCATCAGTCTGGACCGGTTGGTTCAAGGGCTTCAATCGCTGGAAAAGGCCGCTTTTATCAATGGTGCTGATTTCAGGACGGATCCCCAGCAACAAAAGGGGCTTGAATCCGTGCTTTCAAGTCTTGGCATGGACAGGACCGGTTCCGGGCAAAAACCGTTGACCCTGGAAGAGTTTACCGCCGGCCTTGAAAAAATGGGCAGAGTGAACAACCCTGCACCTGAGGGCCAGGCCCCGGCAAAGGATGGGGGAACAGGGGAAGAGTCATCGAAACAAACCCTTCTTGATTCTGTTCTGAGCAGCATCGAAAAGGGTTCCAGTTCTTCTGGGCTGCAAGGGGAACTCCAGGCCAGAGAGCAGAAAAACAGCATCGCTCTGGATTTTCAAAAGATCAAGAGTGAAAAACAGATCAGCCTGGGGGATTTCTTGTCAAAACAGGACGATCAGAAGATCCTGGAGAAATCTTTTTCCGGTCGGGAGGGAGGGTTTGAAAAAGAGCTGGCCGCTCTGCTGTCCAAAGCAGAGCTTGCACCGGGTGATCGCCAGAAAAACACGGTTTCTTCTGATCCTGGGAAGGGTGGCGAGGCTCTGCTGGCCGGGGGTAATAAAAAAACAGAGATAAAAGGCCTTGACACTGGCCAGCCAGCTGGAGGAGATTCCAGGGGGGGCGATATGAACCGCAACGGTGCGGAGATGGTAAAGGCAAAACCCCAGTCAAGAACTCTTCCGTCATATGTGACCCACCAGGTGGGGAAAAACCTGGCAAGGGCCGTCAACCGAGGTGACAATGAATTGCGGCTTCAGTTGAAACCACCGGAGCTGGGGCGGATTATCATGAAAATAGAGAACCTGGGGGACAGTCTCAAGGTCAGTGTTGTCACGGAAAATCATTCAGCCAAAGAGATTCTTTCCATGCACACCAATGACCTGAAATCCACCCTTTCCCAGAGCGGCGTTCATCTGAAAAGTTTTGACGTGGAAATGGGCAGTGATTTTCAGCAGTCCATGGCAGATGCACGGCAGCAGCCTGGCAATAATGGGTCTAACAGGGGCAGGAAGAGGAATTTCGGCCTGCAGCAGGGGACCGCTGGCCAGGAGGATTCCCCGGCAATAGAGAGACATGGCAATCAGGAAGGGGAACTTCATTTTGTGGCGTAACATCGGCAGCAGAGGAAACCCAGGCAACGGGGGTTCCGGCTATCCAGCAACCTTTCTTTACAGGGAGGAGTGATATGACAATCGAATCAGCGCAAAACAAGACCATGGACAGGCTGAGTGGTTCCTACCAGCCAAGGGAGACAGAAAAAGAGGAAGATGCCCTTGGCAGGGAGAACTTCCTTACCATGCTGGTGGCACAGATGGAGAATCAGGATCCGTTGAACCCCATGGAGGGGTCTGATTTTTCAGCCCAGCTGGCCCAGTTTTCTTCCCTGGAGCAGCTCATGAACCTGAACAAAACCATGGAATCCATGCAGACGGCATTTAGCAGCAGTTCTGAACCCGATGTGACAGGCATGGTGGGCAAGGAGGTTACCGGTGATGTCGATTCCGTCGAGGTGGTTGACTCAAAGCCCTTCGGCGGTTCTTATACCATGACTGGAACCGGTGAGGTCATGGTTGAAATCTTTGATTCAGAGGGCAATCAAGTGAGGTCATTGTATCCGGGCCAGAAAAATCCGGGAAATTACAATATCAACTGGGACGG
>DATFJZ010000243.1:0-5536 GCA_035268945.1 Desulfobacteraceae bacterium
GGCCTGTTCAAAGGAGAACACCTGGCTGAAAACTGGCGGATACGCACCATCAGAGACTCAACACCAGACGAGTTCAATGTTCTCCTCAACGCCCTTTTTGCCGATAAAAAGGTCAGCACTGACGCAATCACAAAGACCGTCGTCTCGTCGGTTGTCCCCCCTGCCGTTCCCATTCTGAACACCTGGTGCCGCCGGTACCTGGCAGAAGCCCCTGTGTGGGTCAGTCCAGAATCGGTAAAAAAACTCATGCCCATCCGCTACAGCAACCCCGGAGACGTGGGTGCCGACAGGATAGTCAATGCCATTGCCGCATACAATCGCTACCAAAAGGCGATGATTATCATCGATTTTGGAACGGCCACCACCTTTGACGCCATTTCAGACAAGGGAGAATACCTGGGAGGGGCCATTGCTCCGGGAATCATGATCTCCTCGGAGGCCCTTTTCCACAAGGCATCCAAACTACCCCGGGTGGAGATTTTCACCCCACCCTGTGCGGTCATAGGAAAAACAACCCCGGACAGCATAAAATCGGGCATTATCTTTGGCAATGCCGCCCTGGTGGACGGCATGGTGTCAAGGATGGCAAAGGAAATGGACGGTTCACCCATGGTCATTGCCACAGGCGGGCTTGCCCCCCTCATTGGCGATGTGTCGGAAAAGATAGAACGGGTGGACGACTCTCTCACCCTGGAAGGATTGCGCCTCATCGCCGAGAATTAACCGTTTTCAGGCCCTTCCCGTTGTTTTCAGGGATTCCTTGAAAACAGCGTAAAATTTTTCATGGTCATCCATGGCCGTTACAAGAATTGTTTCCAGATTTCCAAGGTCTTTCCGGTTCACCATGAGATTCACACTGTCATGGAAGGCCGCCATCTTGTCCATGGTGTTAAAGGCGTCGGTGACCCGGAGAAAAAAGAGGGACCGCCTCTCTGCCGTGTCAATGGTTCCAATGTGCCCGGCCAGAGCAGGGGCTCCCCGACCGTTTTCATCAAACCCATCGTCAACAGCGACCAAGTCAAAGAGATGGTAGGTCATCTGCTGAAGGGCAGTCTCTATATTTTCCGGGGACTTGAGATGAAAGCCCAGGGCCGTTAACACCGCTTCCACGGTTTTTTTTGCCCCGGCATCCCCCATGCACACCAAAGCGGTTCTGGCATTTTCATCGAGAAAGTCAAAGGGCTTGTTGGACGCATCGTATTCTTCAACGGTGCCGGCTCCTTCCTGGACCGTTGTTTTCCCGGTTTTGGCGCTGTCCGGATCCAGGTGGATCCTCTGTTTGCATTTCGGACATAAAAACGAGGCCCGTCTGTTCTTCGGAATCTTTCCCTCGGGTATGTTGAACCGCGCCTGGCAGCTGCTGCATGTGATCTCCATTTGCCTATCCTCCTTCATACCCGTGGTCAATTTCCAGGGAGTCAATGGTGGTGGTTTTTTCCCCTCGTTCGCTCTTGATGGCGTCAAGACCCCTTCCCATGATATCCTTTCGCGAGGCATAGGCCATGGCAATATCCTCGGTAATCAGCCCCTGGGTGTATAGGTCGAGGATATAGTCATCAAAGGTGACCATACCCGAAGCGGTGCCGGTTTTTATGATCTCGTAAAAGGTTTTCCCCTCGGATTCACCGTGGAGAATGGAGTCCCTCACCCTGAGGCTGGTCCCCATGATCTCAAAGGCGGCCACCCTTCCCCCGCCGGTTTTCTGGAGGAGCCTCTGGCAGACCACCCACCGGATGGTATCGGCCAGACGAATGCGTATCTGCCGTTCCTCTTCGGTGGTGAACATGCCCACAATGCGGTTGATGGTCTGGCCTGCATCCACGGTGTGGAGGGTTGACAGCACAAGATGGCCGGTTTCGGCGGCGGAGAGACCGATCTCCACGGTTTCCCTGTCCCGCATTTCACCCACCAGAATCACCTTGGGGGCCTGTCTCAGGGCCGCACGCAACCCGCTGGCAAAGGAATCAAAATCCCCCCCAAGCTCCCGCTGATTAAAGGTGGACTGCTTCTGGGAATGCTGGTACTCGATGGGGTCTTCCAGGGTGATCACATGAACGGATTTTGTTTCATTGATCTTGTCCAGGAGGGCCGCCAGGGAGGTGGATTTTCCGCTTCCCGTTGATCCAGTGACAAAGATGATCCCGTTTTTCTGGCCGGCCATTGTGTAAAAAGGCTCCGGCAGGTTGAGCTGTTCAATGGTGGGAATCTCGGTTTCAAGCTTTCTTAGCACGATGCAGTAACTGCCCGACCTGGAGAAGATGTTGACCCGGAACCGGGCCTTGCTGCCAAGGGCATAGGAGAGGTCACAGGACCCCTCCTTTAAAAGGGTTTCCGTCAGCCTTCGATCCCTGTTGATGAGGTTCAAGGCGAACACCTCGGTCTGGAACGGGGTGAGCACCTTAAAGTCAGGCTCCATTTTAACAGGGGTCAGTTGACCGGAAAGCTCCACCTGCAGGGGTTTTCCCGGGGTAAGGTTGAGATCTGAGACATCATCACCGGCTTCGAGCATTTTCAGAAGAATGTGGTCGATTTCATGTTTGTCCATGGCATCTCTCCCATCGATTGCGGCCCATGCTGAATTCCAAAATTCTTCCGGGAAGATCTGCCCTGCATGGAAGCCAGCATGGGGCTTTGTGGTTACGCCTCGGTGAAATCCGCAGGCGCCTTCTTGAGAAACGGCCGGAAGGTGGCCTTGTTGTTGGCTTTGCCATAGGCCTCGTCAGGGCTTATCCACCCTTTTTTATAAAGCTGCATGATGGCATCGTCGAGGAGCTGCATCCCGTATTGCTTACCCGTCTGTATCATCGACGGAATCTGGTGGGTCTTGGCCTCCCTGACCAGGTTTCTAACGGCAGGGGTGGCCACAAGGATCTCCATGGCCGCGCACCGTCCCTTTTTATCAATGCGCTTGAAAAGGGTCTGGGCAACAATGGCACGGATGCCGTCGGAAAGGGTGGAACGGATCTGGGCCTGCTGGTTGGCGGGAAACACTTCGATGACCCGATCCAGGGTCTTGGCCGCGCTGGAGGTGTGAAGGGTGCCGAACACCAGATGGCCGGTGGATGCCGCTTCAATGGCCAGGGAGATGGTTTCAAGGTCCCTCAGTTCGCCCACCAGTATGATGTCGGGATCCTCCCGGAGGGCCCCCCGCAGGGCGGAGGAGAAGGTCTCGGTGTGGAGTCCCACCTCCCTGTGATTGACAATACAGCCCTGGCTCTTGTGGACAAACTCAATGGGATCTTCCACCGTGATGATATGGTCTTTTCTCACCTTGTTGGCCTGATCAATGATGGCGGCAAGGGTGGTGGATTTTCCGCTTCCAGTGGGGCCTGTCACCAGCACCAGCCCTCTTGGAAGAGAGGCCAGCTTGGAGATCACCGGGGGAAGTCCCAGATCGTCGGCGGTGAGAATTTCCGAGGGAATCTCCCGGAATACGGCGGCAATGCCGTTCTTCTGCATGAAATAGTTTGCCCGGTACCGGGCAAGCCCGGGAATTTCATAGCCAAAATCCACATCCCCTGTTTCTTCAAACTGCTTTATCTTTTCCTCGGCGGTTATCTCGTAGAGAATGCTTCTCAGCTCGTCATTGGTAAGCACATTGTACTTTATCCGCTCCACATCACCGTGGAGCCGCAGTGCCGGCGGCTGCCCCGAAACAAGATGGAGATCCGAGGCCCCCTGGTCGTGCATCAGTTTAAAAAAAGCATCAATTTTGGCCATAAAATTCCTCCGAAAACAGTAAGTGAGTATGAAAGTCGTGGTGCACCGGCAACCGGTCCGGGTTTTGCCCTACGCTCATGAAGCTAAAGCTTGCCTTCGGCTCTCACAGCCCGTCCATGGGCTGCTCCGAGGAGAGCGTCAGCTGTCTTGAGCATCCGTGCTCACAGCTGCCGCTCAAAACCGCTACAGGCAAAACCCCGAACCGGCTGCCTCTAATTCGACTTGGCTCCGCGTCTACGACCCTATCTTTGTTGTGGCCGGTTATACAAGGTTTCGGTCCCGGTCAGGTCTGGTTGATGAACCGCAGGTTTGCATCGGTTTCGTCACTGGCCTTGCTCTCCTCCTTGCTCATTTCAAGCATCTTGGAATGGGTCTCAATCACCGAACTGATCTGAACTTCAAGCTGCATGCGCTGCCTTTTCAGTTCGGCAATATCACTGTGAAGCTGGGAAAGCCTCTGGTGGGCCCTTTTGAGGATACGTTCGGCCTCGACCTCCGCCTCGGCAATGATTCCTTCTGCCGATTTTCTGGCATTTTTCTTCATCTCCTCCAAAACATTCTGGGAGTGAATCAGCACCCGTTTAAAGGAAGTTTCCCTGTTTCTATACCCCTGGTTCTCCAGATCAAGACGATGTTTTTTTTCTTTCACCCCCTCAAGGTCACGGGTGAGCTTTTCAAACTCCCCGGCCACCTCTTCAAGGAAGGTATCCACCTCTCGAACATCAAACCCCCTGAATTTTGTCGAAAAATCTTTCTGCTTTATCACCGCTGGTGTAATACCCATGGGGCCCCCAAAAGTTTACAAAAAACAATTACAAATAACCCGTGCTTAGAGCCTGTTTAAAAAATACCACATTGTGCCACAAAAGCATTTAAAAACGTTTGCTTTTGGCTATGATATAGGCATATTTCGGTTGAAATTAGCCAGCTTTCCCCCGTTAAAAATAATTTTTAAACAGGCTCTTGGACGTAAACTTGCCCAGATACAAGGCGCAAAAAAAGTTTGAACCCGGAGTGTACAAGGGTACATGAGGATTCAAATTTTTGCAGCAACGCAGTAGATGGGTGAGTTTTCGTCCAAGCACTATTTAAAAAGCACTCCCCCGGGCCAGGTCATACAGACTTGCCACCAGAAAGTTCTGCAGAAAAATCACACAAAGTATGGCGATGATCGGTGAAATATCCAGCCCGCCGAAATTGACGGGAAGCCTTTTTCTTATCTGATAGAGAACTGGATCGGTGACATTGTTGATAAACCGGACAATCGTGTTATAGGGATCCGGATTCACCCATGACAGAACAGCCCTGGCAATGATAATCCACATGAAGATGTTCAGCGTATATTCAAGAACAACAGCAATTGCACCCAAAAAATTTCCCAAAATACCCATCGTTTTTTTAACTCTCCTTGATTCGTCTGCTCAGCTTTTCCACCACGGGCCGTCACCGGCGTTGCCGAAAGCCGAGTTTCTTGTCATAAATAATTTTTCCACCATCGTTAATCTAGATCAACCACTGGTTCCGGCACTTTCCAGCCCTGGGGCCAAGCCGGACCAAACCGTTGATCTTTCCAAGGGTAAAATATGTTACGTGCTAAGAAAAAAGTCAAGTTTTTTGTACACCTTAACATTGCAAACCCATTGAGGCCTCAGTTACAGGGCATCCAAAAGGCTCTCTTGTATCACTCGATTATCAAGTTTTTGGAATAGCGCCGCCCCCAACGGTTGCCCTGTCAGGAACGAGAACGTCGGAGGTCTTTTTGCCCTGCCAGGCTAAAAATCAAGAACTGCGGCCACGGGGCTGAGGAATTTGGCCG
>DATFJZ010000244.1:0-7125 GCA_035268945.1 Desulfobacteraceae bacterium
TCGGCATCGTCCAGGAAATACTCCTTGTAACGGGTAATGGCCTGGACATTGTTTTCAATTTTGTCGTTGATATGGTGAAGAAGTTCGTTGACAATTTTGGGATTGTTCGAGGGGAATCCCCACATGTCATGGAAAAGGCCGGTGACATTGTAACGGTGCTCCGCCCCGAAATCGGACATGGGCAGCCGTCCGTCCTCCCTGGGAAGGTAAGGATGATAGTCCACCCCTTTTTTCACCGAGGTTCTCAGCCGGTCCACCAGGGGGAGCTCCCCTGGCTCAGGGACCACCAGCTTTTCCCGCATATGCCCCACCACTTCGTCAAAAAGGAGGATAACAGGGGTTCGATAAGTTTCGGCAAGGTTGAACGCATCAACGGTCATCGTAAACACATCCTGGTGGTTGGACGCTGTCAATGCGATGATAGAATGATCCCCATGGGTACCCCACCTGGCCTGGTTCACATCCCCCTGGCTGACATGGGTGGGATTTCCCGTGGATGGCCCCCCCCTCTGGACATTCACCACCACACAGGGAATCTCGGCCATGCAGGCATACCCCAGGGCTTCCTGCTTGAGGGAAAACCCCGGGCCGCTTGTGGCGGTCATCACCTTGTTTCCGGTAAGCGAAGCCCCGATGATGGCGCACATGGAGGCAATCTCATCCTCCATCTGGATAAACTTCCCCCCTTTTTCGGGAAGCTGCCTTGCCAGAAGCTCGGCAACTTCCGTGGAAGGTGTGATGGGATATCCGGCAAAAAAATCGATCCCTGCATAGAGGGCCCCGGCAACACACGCCTCGTTTCCCTGGACAAACTTTATTTTTTTATTCATGCTCTACTTCCTGCTGGTCTGTGATGACTTCGATTGCAAGATCAGGACACCTCAATTCACAAAGCTTGCAGCAGATACAGTCCTCAGCCCTCTCCACCGCCACCTTTTCCTTGGAATCAAGTTCCAGCACCTTTTTCGGACAAAAATGGACACAGATGCCACACCCCTTGCACCAGTCCCGGTTGATCACATGTTCTTTCAATTTTGGCCTTGCCATAAAAACCCCTTCATAAAATGATCCGTCATATGTTATATCCTGCTTTATGTATGCGATTTAATAGAGCATGTCAAGAAAAGGAAAATAAAACCGGCAGTTCTTGTTTTCTTCATAATCCTCGATGATCCAGTTTTCTATGGGATAACCGACCAACCGGTGGAGGCGGCGCTATTCTAAAAGCTGGATCATCGAGTAATAACAAATTTTAAAATACGAAAAAAAATCCTACACGATATGCGTAGATAAGGGCTTGATAAAGCCCGCCGAAACGATGGAGCATAGCATGACAGACAGCGCAGAAAAAAACAAACAGCCCCTTGTTTCCACAATAATTCCAACATTCAACAGGGGGTGGTGTGTGGCAGAGGCCGTGGCCTCTGTTCTGGAACAGACCCATGACCCCATGGAAATCATAGTGGTTGATGATGGTTCAACGGACAACACCCTGGATGTCCTTGAACCGTTCATGGAAAAAATCACCTTGATTCAGCAGCCCAACAGGGGGGTCAGTGCGGCAAGGAATAGTGGCATAAAAAACGCCAGGGGTGATTATGTGGCATTTCTCGACTCCGACGACCTGTGGCTCCCCGACAAAACAGCCCTCCAGATCGATTTTTTTGCCGGCAATCCCCAGGCCATGATCTGCCAGACCGAAGAGATCTGGATCAGGAGGGGAAAGCGGGTAAACCCCAAAAAAAAGCACAAAAAACAGTCCGGCATGATCTTTGAACCTTCCCTTCACCTCTGTCTTGTAAGTCCATCTGCCGTTATGATGAGACGCTGTTTTTTCGATACAGTGGGGTATTTCGATGAAACCCTTGGGGCATGTGAGGATTATGATCTCTGGCTGAGAACAGCGTTGACCCTTCCTGTGTTCCTGGTCGACAAGGCCTGCACTGTAAAAAAAGGGGGCCACCGGGACCAGCTCTCCGCCGAACACTCCCTTGACCGGTACAGGATACAGTCCATCCAGAAGATCTTAAACTGCTGTGATTTGACGGAAAACCAGAAAAAAGAAGCGACCAGGGTCCTGGAAAAAAAACAGCAGATCTACACCCAGGGCTGCCTGAAACGGCAGAAACCAGCCCCTTTTTCCACCGAGCCGGCCAAGGAATGACGACCTAATAGTGTCTGAACGAAAACTTCGTGTTTGGATGAAAACTTGCCAGGTGCAAGGCGCAAGGCTCGCAGAGATGCGCAGCATGCAATTTTAAAACCGGAGTGTACTAAAGTACATGAGGCCCGATTATATGATTTGGTAAAATTTTGCAGCAACGCAGCAGATGGGTGAGTTTTCTTTCAAACACTAACTATTCGAGATGGCCATTTCATGGTACAAGGGGCCACTGCCGTCCTCTTCTCCTCTTTCAATCTCGGTGATCACACATCGGCCACCGGGATGTCTGATCACAACAGAGGCATTGGGGCCAAAGATCCTCGTTTCAGGCATCACTTTTTTGTTAACCGTTACCCGGGCAAGGGGAGGATGCTTCTCCCCAAACTCCCTCAACCCTTTTTTTTCAAACACCAGGTCCCGGTTGGACTGCTCCAGTCTTCTCAGCTCGTCTTTTTGCCTTCCAAGCTCCACTGCAATCTCGTCCTGGCGGGCAAAGGCCTTGGTGATGGAATTTTCAGCCTGTTTTATCCTGCTGCCCATCTCCTCGATGGTTTTGCGAATCCTTTGAAGGGAGCCGGTATTTCCAGATGTTTCAAGATCCGCCACCTTGTTTTTGATCTCCTTGAGTTCCAGCTGGGTGCGATCCTGGACATGGGCCTGCCTGGTGACCAGTTCATTGAGCTTTTGATCCTCGGCTTCCAGGTCAAAGGTTTTGCCCTTGACCACCTCCATGGCTTCCCTGTTGCTGTCGAGTTTTGCATCCACCTTTGCCAAAAGCCCGTTGAGATGATCATCAACCCCGACCCTGATGGTGGAAGTCCCGGAGACCTCCGTTCCGATCTGACCGGTATCCAGGCCCCGTTTGGCGCTGATTTTTGACGAGAGGATGGTGCCCCTGGAATTGACACAGGCCCCTGACAGGCGGATATCCGAGTCGATGATCTCTTTTTGCACGACCAGATCCCCAAAGGCATCGATTTTGGAGTTGTTTACATACTTGGCCTGGACAGTACCCTGAACCTTTATCAGGCGGGCATCGATAATCCCCGAAGACACATTGAGGTCCCCTGTCAGATCGATATCTGCTCCTTCCACCTGGGAAGCGGTAAGAGAAGCTCCTTTCACGGCAAACCCCTCCCTGACAACTCCTTGAACCACCACATTTCCCTCAAATTTGATGTTTCCCGTTTCAAATCCCACATCCCCCTCTATGGTCAGATCGGAAAACACAGAAACCTTTCCCATGGCATCCAGATGGGGCTGACCGTCAGCATCGGCGTAGATGGTCACCCCGTCCTCGGACAGCACCGTCCCGGTTCCGGCGGCAAAGACAAGATCTTCGGGCTCTGGAACCGATATCTCTCTGCCCAGGACATCCATACCGGAAGCCCCCTCCACCACGGGAACCTTGGAGGCCAGGAGCTCCCCCTTTTCAACAAAGGGGACATCACCCCTCTCCTTAAAATCAATGCTGCCGTCACTGTTCACCGTGCCCGCCTGGAGGTAGTCTGTGGAAAACGAATAGGTGATTTGGGCATTTCTCGGCACCACAGGGGCTTTCCCCTCGGCAACGGCAAAAGCTGGGCCATGTTTGGCAGTATCCGAGAGCCACACCTGGATGATCCGGTCTTCCACCACACCGTACTGTACCCCCTTTTCATGGAGGAAGGTCTTGACAT
Organism: Desulfobacteraceae bacterium; assembly: GCA_035268945.1. GTDB lineage: Bacteria > Desulfobacterota > Desulfobacteria > Desulfobacterales > Desulfobacteraceae > DATFJZ01. Next base: position 3,844 of record DATFJZ010000244.1, read on the forward strand.
CTGCCGTTTTCAAGAGTTTGGCATCGTATTTGACAATTTTCAAGAACGCCTTCAACCGATCGTCGGACAGGCTCAGCTCGAGGCACTCATCCATGGAAGCGTTTCTCTCATCCATGCCAGAGGTCCCCATGGTATTCTCCATGGCGGTAAAAGCAAGGGGCAGGATCTCACTGGCCAACCGGGAAAAGGAACTGTCTGCCTGGGGATTGTTGACAATCTCCCAGGGATCCATCTCTTCTATCCCGAGGTTGTCAAAACCAGCGGCCCGTTGAAGAATCTTTTTTATCCCTTCTGCACTGTGGGAAAATACCCTGGCAAAGCTCTCCGGAGCAAACTCAAGCTCTTTATTTTTCATAAAGGATTCCAACGAGAAGAGCTCTTTGCCATTTTCCAGACTTTTTTTCTGTTCCACTGCAAGAATCCTGACCCGTTTTTTACGCTTTTCTATTTTTGCTTTGGAGTCGGCTCCTTTTTTCTTCATCTCCTCTGCCAGCTTGAACATCTGTTTGTTCTGGCGCTTGGTCACCCTGTGCAGACTGTCAATCTGCCGGATGCTATCAAACTGATCGCAACACTGTTTCACCCGGGCAGCAAAATCAACTTCATCCAGGGGCAGGAGAAAACAGGCGTGTATCTTGGCGCTGTTAACGGCGTTTATCATGGTATCAAGGTCTGACGCCTCTGCGATCAAGACCCGCTGGGTATCAGGCGAGACCTGTCCGACCCTTTCAAGGATTTCATCTCCCTTCATTGCAGGCATTCGATAACTTGACACAACCAGGGCGAAGGGGTCCTTCCTTGACCGCTCAAGTATTTCAATGGCCCCGGCAGCAGTTGTTTCACCGATTACGTCCATGCCCTGGGAGGTCAAGACCTTTTCTATCTGACTTTTCAGCCTTTCATCGGATTCAACCACAACCACTCTGTGTTTTGCCTCGTCACCCATTCGCTCTCCAGCATCCCTTATCCCGGACATTTATTTCAGTTCCCTTACAAAGATTGATGGACAATCTGCTTCTCTTCACGGCCGTCGGGATCAGCTGCATCAATCTCCATGAATTTTGACATCTTCGTATCCCGCTTGACGATCATTGTTGATGCGGTGCCAACAATTTTTGTGCCTGCAACTATTATTTTATTCACCGTGACAACGGCAACAGGATCATCCAGCAGGAGAAATTCGAGAAAGACCTCTTTTTCCTTTTTAACACCTTGCAGCTGGCGGGAAAAATGGCTGATTTTCTCATCACAGTCCTGGATTTTTTTCTGAACCGCATCCTGACTTTCAAAAACAGCCTCGATGTTCTCATCAATCTTCTTCAAAACGGTTTCAAGTTCTTTAATCTTGGTGACCGCAGTACTGGCATCGGCATCCGTCCCCGGGCCCCTGCCCATTTTTTGCCTCATGGCAGCGATTTTCCCGGCTGTTTTCTCCTGGACAAAGGTTTCACTGGCAACTTTCCCGTGCAGCTTCCTGTCCTCTTCATCGTGCACGGCTCTATCCCGGTAGATGCCGTCAAGCTGTTTTTCAAGCTCTCCTGCCATGGTGTCAAACTGTTCGGCCAGCCATTGGGCGTGGTCATCAACCCCCATCCTTATGACGGAACGCTCTGCCTTTTCCGTGCCGATCTGTCTTACCGTAAATCCCTTTCTCGCCGCCAGCACGGAGGAGGTGATCCGGCCTCCCTTGTTGTCAATGGCTCCGCTGACAGCGATATGGGAGCCCATGACCTCACGGGTCACCATGACATCTCCCCCGCCGTAAACGGTGGAATGGTTGATGTATTTGGCCTGGATATTTCCCCTTGCCTCTACACTTGCGTTGACAATACCTGTAGAAACGTTCAAATCCCCTGTCACCCTTGCAGTGCCGCCGTCGATTCCGTTGGCAACAAGGTTTTCACAGGCAATGGTAAATCCCTGGGTTACAAATCCATGAACCACCACATTGCCGTTGAAATCGATATTCCCCGTCTCAAAATTGACATCCCCTTTTACGTACAATTCTTCAAGGACTGAAACGACCCCGTTGGGATCAATACTGGGCTGCCCTGCAATCTTTGCGACGATCTTCAACCCGTCCCTGGATAGCTCCGCCCCGGTTCCGCATCGCAACGAAACATTCTCCCGGTCGCTGACGGGAATCGGTTCACCAAACACATCCCTGCCGGGCCGGGCCCGTTTTCCGGGTATCAATTCGGCCAGCAACGCCCCCTCATTGACATAACCATATCTCCCGGTTTCCCTAAAATCAATGGAGCCGTCCGCTGCCACCACGCCGGCCCTCTCCTTTTCCCTGCTGAAATGGTAGACAATCCGGGGCTGTTCCCCGTGATCCGGGGCATCCCCCCTGGCAACAACGAACCGTTCATCGGGGTTGCTCTCCTGCCGGATAAATCTTCCCAGAATCCGGTCATCCACCACCCCGTACTTGATGCCCTGTTTTTTGAGAAGCGCTTTTACCGGACCAATATCCTCGGTCCCCTGGACGCTTTTGGGAACCCTGATATACACCTTGAGCCTGTCCCTGGAAATATCCAGGTCAACAAAGGCACCATAATCCAGGGAGACTTCAGAGGGCTGCTCCACTTCTGCCGGCGCTTTCCTGTCTGTTCCGTCAATGGCTTCATACACCTGAGCCCTGGTTTCCCGGGTGATCATGCCGGATTCCAGGAAAATATCCCCCACTGGTGTTACCGCACCGCTCTCTTCAAAATCGTTCCACTGTTTTAAAAACGCCCTCCGGGCATCCTGAACCGACACTGCTTTACGGGTTGCCAACTCTTCAGCCATTTTCCGATCCCGGATTCTTGTCTCTATGAAGGCTCGCTTGGTGTGGATCACGCTGGCCTCTTTTCGCAGCAGCAGCCCCATTTCCAGCAACACCTTCTCCATGGTAAGGCCGGCGGTGTCCTGACCTGCGGCAAAACGTTCCTCTGCCCTTTCCAGCTCTTTTTCCGTGATATAACCATCGGTCAGGGCAAGGGAGGCAAAATCGGGCAGGGTCTCATAATCATCAACGCCCCCGGTTTTCGACGGACCGGAATCGATGGAACCCATTTTCGGCTCCACTTTCTGAATCACCAGTTCAATGATCTGGTCAATGGTTTCAAAGGTTTCCTCTTCGATATGGTTTGCATCAATCACCCGTTCAGGCTCAGAAACGGTGATATTATGTTTTTTCCCCAGGGTTTTCATGGTGGCAGACAGCTCGGATTTTGCCAGGGAAAAGCAGTGGATGAGATTTTCCTGTTTGATGGAAACGGCTCTGGACAAAACCTC
>DATFJZ010000245.1:0-4169 GCA_035268945.1 Desulfobacteraceae bacterium
AAGAACTGCGGCCACTGGTCCTCAAACAGCTTGATTTTTTTAACGCCTGACAGGGAAAAAGTCTGATCTCCTTTGGTTCTCAATGTTCCTGACAGGCAACCGCCGGGGGCTCTAAATCGGCTGTTTCATATAAAAACGGCCATGAGCAGGGTGCTCACAAAAAAGAGAGGGTCGTAGACGCGGAGCCAAGTCGAATTAGAGGCAACCGGTCCGGGTTTTGCCCGTAGCGGTTTTGAGCGGCAGCGGTCAGCTTGGATACAAAACAGATAATGGGCTGCACCAAAGCAAACCATGGAGACGTCACACCAATGGCAGGAGGAGAAAAAGAAAGATGATCAACCGCCGAACCGGCAATACGGGAAACGTTCCTGGCAGGGGTTTCATCGCTGCCATGGCACTGTTTCTACTAACGCCCTTTTTTTGTCCCTGGGAATCCTCGGGCCAGACCATAACAGACATGGCCGGCAGAAACCTTACCCTGCCGGGCCCTGCCCAACGCATCATCACCACCTTCAAGCCGGCAACCCTCTGTCTTTTCTCCCTGGGACTTGAAAACAGAATCGTGGGCATTGACGCGTCGTCCCGGCAGGACAGGCTTCACCGGGCTGTCATGCCCGAGGTTTCCCGGCTGACCAGCGTGGGCAGCAAGTCCGCCGGGCTCAATTTTGAAACCATGGTTTCCCTGACCCCGGACCTTGTCATCCTCTACGCCCAGAAAAACGGTCTTTCCCTGGCAAAAAAACTTGAAAAAATCCGTATTCCCTCGATCATTATACTGCCGGAAGATTTTCAAAGCGTTGAGCGCTCCATTGATCTCATTGCCAGGGCAGCGGGCGTTTCCGGACGGGCAGAGCTTGTGACCGGCACCATGGAGGCACTGCTTTTCAAGGTGGCAGAACGCATCGCGCCCCTGGTCATGGATCAAAAAAAGACCGGCTATTTTGCCTCTCCCAGGGGGCTGTTCAGCACGGCCACAGGGAACATGCTCCAGGATGAAATCTTTGAAAAGGCCGGAATCATCAATGTGGCCCATGAGCTCAGCGGCTATTTCCAGGACATCTCCGCCGAACAGTTCATGAACTGGAATCCAGAGATGATTGTTTTTTCCCGCCACTGCAGCATCCGGGCCGTTCAACGGCTCAAAAACCCCGCCCTGCAAACCGTTGCCGCGGTTCAATCGGGCAGTGTCTACCAGTTTCCAAGCAATCTGGCCCCCTGGGACTTTCCTTCGCCCCTGTCGGCTCTGGGGGTTTTCTGGCTTGCAAGCCGGGCCTATCCAGAACGCTTCCGTGACATGGAAACCCGCCGGGTGGTGGACCGTTTCCACAAAACCCTTTTCAAAAAGTCCTTTTCCGAAATGGGTGGCAAACCCAGCGGGCAGCTGTTTTGAAAATGGCCGGTCTCTTCTCCCCCGGAAAACGGATTGCTTTGCTGTCAACCCTCTTGGTCGTTCTCTTTTTTGCCTCGACAATGATCGGCAGGACCCAGATCCGTCTGCCGGAAATCGTCTCCCTGTTTTCTGCCATGTTCGGCCGGACAGGCCCGGAAGAAAGCCTTGCCTCCAACCAGCTGGTCTTCTGGTGGATCCGCCTGCCCCGGTGCATCATGGCCGTTATTGTGGGCTCGGGGATGTCCGTTTCCGGAGCGGTATACCAGGCATTGTTCCGGAACCCCCTTGTGTCACCGGACATTCTCGGCGTTTCTGCCGGCTGCACCTTTGGCGCCGCCCTGGGACTGATACTTCCCGGAAACTCGTTTCTTTTGACCCAGGTGCTGGCCTTTGTCTTTGGAATTGGCGCCGTTGCCATGGCCATGGGGGTTGCCCGGCTCATCGCCGTCAAACCGGTGATTGTGCTGGTGCTTTCGGGGATGGTGGTGCTATCCCTTTTCAACGCCCTGCTGATGGTGCTGAAATATTTTTCCGACCCCTATGAAGAGCTGCCCACTATCGTGTTTTGGATCATGGGCAGCCTGACACGGGTCACCTGGCAGGACCTCTTTACCGCCCTTCCCGTCACCGGAATCGGACTTGCCCTGTTCATGGCCCTGGGATTCCGGCTGAACATCCTCTCCCTGGGGGATACCCAGTCAAAGTCCCTTGGCATGAACCCGGCCTTTTTCAGGACACTTCTCATTGCGGTAAGCTCATTTATCGTTGCCACCATTGTGGCCACATGCGGCCAGATCTGCTGGATCGGTCTGATCGTTCCCCACATGGCCCGAACCATTGCCGGCCCCAACCATGAAACCATGCTTCCGGCAACGGCCCTGCTCGGGGCCATCTTCATGGTCGCTGCCGACATGGCGGCAAGATCGATAACAACCGCAGAGATTCCCGTGGGCATCATCACCGCCCTTGTGGGGGCGCCGATCTTTGGTTTCCTGCTCTACAAAAACAGGGGAAGCGGATGGCTGTAAGACTTGAAAGCCGGTCCTTAAGCTTTGGATACGGAAAAAAAAAGGTAATCGAAAAGATCTCTTTTACGGCGGAAGCGGGCACGTTCTCCGCAATCCTCGGCAGGAACGGGTCAGGCAAAACCACCCTGCTCCACACCCTCAACAGAATCAATCTTCCCTGCTCAGGAGAGGTGTTCATCAACGGTAAAGCCACCACAGCCATGGATAGAAAGGAAATTGCCCGGCAGATCAGCCTGGTAGCCCAGGAGCACAGCGACATTTTTCCGTTTCGAGTCGTGGATCTGGTGGTCATGGGCAGGGCACCTTTTCTTGGAACCACTTCCCGCCCGGGGCACAAAGAGTACACCCTTGCCATGGACGTCCTGAGAACCCTCAAGGCTGACCACCTGGCCACCAAGAATTTCAACACCATCTCCGGCGGAGAAAGGCAGATCGCCCTGCTTGCCGCAGCCCTTGCCCAGACCACCCAGGTCATGCTCCTTGACGAACCCACCAACCACCTTGATTTTAACAACCAATACCACCTTCTCTCCACCATAAAAACCCTTTGCCGCAGAGAGAACCTCTGCGTTGTGGCCTCCATGCACGACCCCAACATGGCAATGCTCTTTGCAGACCAGGTGTTAATGATGCAGAAAGGAACCATCGTCAACCAGGGAAAGGCCGCAGACATTATGACAAAAGAGAACATTGACCGGCTGTACCAGCTCAACACCTCAGCCATAGACATCTCCCGAGAAAAACGGCTGTTTCTGCCGACCAGTGTGTTATGACAGTACAAAACAGGACAGGACAGGAAAACGGAGAAACAATGGCAAAAAAACCAAAACGAATCATCATCACCGGGGAAAAACAGTCGGGAAAATCCACCCTTGCCACCCACCTGGCCCTTTTTCTTCAGCAGCAGCACCTCACGGTTTCCGGGTTCATTGCCCGGGGACTGTGGCAGGGCAACACCAGAACGGGATTCGACCTTGTGGACCTGGAAACGGGGAAGGTGTTCGACCTGGCAAGGCGAAACCCTTTTGCCGGCAGAGAAGAACCAACGGGATTTCGATTCATGGAACCGGGCATATCGGCCGGCACAGCGGCCTTGGAAAAAGCCCTGCACCAGAGCAGTGACGTTCTGTTCATCGATGAAATCGGGAAACTTGAAATAGACGGCCTTGGATGGTCCTCCTGGCTGACCCCTGCCCTGGGTGCCTTAACATCCATCCACATCTGGATTGTCCGGAGCGCCTTTGTCAAGACCGTATGCCGCATATGGGAATGTGACCCCACGGTCATTGTCAGCACCGGGGAGAACAACGCCATGTCAAAACTTGAAACGATCTGCACACGGTGGATGGAGTGATGGAACAGCTGCCCCTGTACATCTACGCAGGCATGTGTGTCTCGTTTCTAACGGCCCTGGTGCTGCAGATAAGGACCGGGACCACCGGGGAAAAGGCCGCTGTTCTGGCAGGCAGGTTTTTCTGCACCGCAGGGGTGGCCGCCATCATTCTCCTGGAAAAACGGCTGCCCCTGTTCGGCATTTTCGAGTCCACCCTGTACATCGCTTTCTGGCTCTCCTGGCTGGACTGCCTCGCGAAACGGTCATTGCCTGCCCGGCTGAACAAAAAACTCTCCACCGAAACCAGCCTCTTCATCCTGATCCTGCTGATGTTTCAACTCAACCAGCCCATGGCCTTTAACCATGACTATTTCATGTACACCAATGTCTGGACCAACCTCTTTTTCAACCTGAGACT
>DATFJZ010000246.1:0-5106 GCA_035268945.1 Desulfobacteraceae bacterium
GCCGTTTCCGGTAAATCGGGGATTTCAGGAAACCGAAAATAGAAGACGTTGTCAATGGTGGAATACCCGTCCTTGAAGTCAGAGGGATCTTCATCGTGTTCCCTGATTCTTACCTCGAGAGTCTTAAATAAAAAGTACTCAAAAAACTCTACCTTCTCCTTGACAAGCCAACGCATGAGCCGTTGCCCGTCGGCCTGGAAGAGAAGGTCAAAAAAGGTGCTCATCTGGGGCAGGAGAATCCTGTCGTTGTGCCATACCTCCATGTCCAGGATATACTCCCACTGGGCAGAGCTTGCCATGGCAAGCACTGGTACGAAATCCTGGGTGCCGATATGGTGCAGAAGAAAGTGAAGATCCTGATCGGAAAAGGACTGCACAAGGGTTGCCGGCTGGTTTGACGTAAGAATGGCATCCAGGGCCTTTTCACCGTCAAGGGTCAGCACCTGATGTTTCACGGCGGCCAGTTTTTTCTCTTTTCTTGCCAGGTTTTCAAGTTGGTAATCGTTCCGGGCTTCCATTTTCATACTCCCCTTTGTCTGCATGCTTTAATGTACGGTTCCACGTCCCGGTGGGAGTGAAATTTTTCAAGATATTCAAGGGCCCTTTCAAATCTGCCAAGGTTCATCAGAGAGACGGCCATGCCGACGTTCAGGGACTTGACCGTTGCAAAGGCTTCAAGCCCTCTTTCGAACACAGCCACGGCTCTGGCAAACGCTCTTTTTTTCTGATGAAGCATGCCAAGGCCGAGATAGGCCCTGGCATTTGGACCATAGGCCAGGGATCTGTGGAACAATTGCTCTGCCGTTCTGTCACTGTCCTTGACATCCGGGTTGCCGGCATAGTCGCCATGGCTGAAGGTCATGCCAAGCCGGGAGAGAAAATCCCCATGGCAGGCATAAAGGGCAGGGTTGTCAACCAGATCGACATCTGCGGCAAATCTGGAAACCGCCGTATAATAACCGGTACGAAGTTTTTTGCCGTATGCTTTTACCGTTTCGAAATCGAGATTTTTCTCCTTCTGGAACCAGGGAATGTCCTCGATTTTTTCCTGCCAGATTCCATCATCCACCAGCTGCTCCCTTTTCAACCGCTGGTAAAGGGCTGTGCCGGGGAACACCACAAGCAGGTAAAAAACGGCGCTCAACGGTTTTATGGCGGCCATCAGTGCCATGGTTTCGGCAATGGTGTCATCATTCTCCCCCGGGGACCCGTAGATAAAGTAGGCCCTGGTCAAGATCCCCACGGAGGCTGTCATCCGGAAGGCAGCGACGATGCGTTCCTGCTTCACCGGCTTTCCAAGGGTTTGTCGGATAGTTTCAGATCCGCTCTCCACCCCGAAACTGATCTGGATGCACCCTGCCTTTCTCATCTTGAACAGAATGGTTTCATCGATGAAATCCACCCGTGAAATGGCAGACCAGGTGATCTCAAGACCCCGGTCGATAATCAGATCGCACACCTTGATCACCCTATCCCTCTCCATGGTAAAGGTGTCATCGGAGACATAAAAATGGGTAATGCCCCTGTTGACAAGGAGTTCAAGGTGATCAACAAACCACAAGGGGGAGTGAAACCTCACCTTTCTGCCCCAGAAGGCGGGAGACCCGCAGAATGTACATCTGCCCGGGCACCCCCGGGAGAGGGAAACATGCTCACTATCAAAAAAGGCCCCGGGTTTCGGCAAGGCATCGAGGTTTTCCATCACCTCCCTGTTTTTGGTTTCCCGGATATTCCCGTTCTGTCTAAACCCCTTCTGTCTAAACCCTTTCTGTCTAAACCCTTTCTGTCTAAAGAAGATGCCCCTGATCTGCTCCGGACAACGGGGATCGCCGAATGCCACGTGCCGGAACAGCTCGAAAAAGGTTACCTCCCCCTCTCCCTTGACAACATAGTCAAGATCCGGGCAGAGGGAAAACAGCTCCCGGGCAAGAAAGGTGGCACCGGCACCGCCAAAAACAGTTTTAATGCCCGGATCACGCCTTTTCGTTCGGCAGGCAATCTCCATGGCTGAAAACCGGGTGGCGCTGACCACGGAAACACCGACGATCCCGGGCTTTTCCCTCTCAAGAACCCTATCAAGGCAACTTCCCGGCTCTTTGACCACCGCCAGGTTGACAACATGGACATCAATCTGTCGGGCCTTTAAAAAAGCGGCAATGTAGTAAAGCCCCATGGAAACCGACGAGGCATCGGTTTGGTCCTTCCGCTCATCAAGGCATGCAGGATTTACAAGCAAGACTCTCAAAGATACATTCCTTCCCCGGCAGCAGCCGATGGGAAACACACCACCGACGATGCCGGGCCTGAATCGGGCAATGTCGTTAAAACCGTTAGATGATCAAATCGTCCAGGGATCGTTTGGGCACGTGGTGCACCCCCTTATCATCCCGCCAGTAACGGATCTCCCCCTGTGAAGCCAGCGGCTCAAGGACGATCTCTTCGGCGGGGCTTCCAAGGGCAAGCACCAGAAGTACTTGAAACCGGTCGTCAATGGTAAAAAAATCCCTCAGCTTTTTGTGGTTGACGGCAGCCAGCATGCACCCGGCAAAACCCTTCTCCCTGGCGGCAAGGAGGATGGACTGGGCGGCAATACCGTGGTCACACCGAAAATTTTCCGTAATGGTTTTGTCTCCGAGGATGACAATGTAGGCCGAGGGTTTTTCCCCTTCTTCCGGGCCCTTCCAGTTTTTGAGATAGGCTGCCCAGGCAAGACAGGAAAAGATCTTTTCATTCATCTCTTCATCGGCTGAAATCATGTATTTCAGGGGCTGAAGATTACCGGCAGAAGCAGAAAGCCGTGCATGGTCAACAAGATGTCTTAAAAATTCAGGTTCCATTTTAATATTCTGATGAAACCGCCTGCAGCTCCTGTTGCTTTTTATCAGATCCAGTAACGCCATCGTCTTTCCTCCTTTTCGGGGTGATACCTGTGAGCCGCCCAACCCGGAGCAAATTCTGGATGATTTGCGAGAATGAGGCCAGGGAGAGCCTCTGGCCGCTGACGGGTCATTGCGTGTTCCACATAAAAAAATTCCATGATGCTGGGTTCTATCATAAATCAGAAGCGGTGATTTGTAAAGCAGCCAGATTTGCCCCAGGCAAGGTTCTGCCCCGTAAACTGGCAAAGCCCAGACAGCCAGACATTAGAATTTTGTTGATATTTAACCCGGGGGACAGTAAAATGGGTCTCATAAAAAAGACAAAACCGTGGGAAGTGCCAATTCGAACGCCTTTGCAAGGTTGGCTGAGGCATTTTTTACAGAGACATCAGCAACAATCAAGGGGGTAAACACCCCATAGGAGAACACCATGAAACAGTTCAGCCGCATTTTCATCACCGCCTGTCTGGCCGTTTTTGTCATATCCTGTGCCGGCACAACAAACACCGAAAGAAAGACAAAGGAGGGCACTCTTGTCGGTGCGGGACTAGGTGCTGTCCTGGGCCAGGTCATTGGCAAAGACTCGGAAAGCACAGCCATTGGAGCTGGCATCGGCGCTGCAATAGGAGGCATTGCAGGAAACCGCATCGGTGCCTATATGGACAAACAGGAGGCCGATTTAAGAAATGCCGTTGCCTCCTCCCAGAGCACAAGCGTCATGAGAAGCCAGAACGTTCTCAGGGCAACATTCCAATCCAAGATGCTATTTGATATCAATTCAGCGGTTCTGAAACCCGGAGCCTATTCCGAGATCGGGAGGGTATCCAGGGTGCTGAACGACTATCCCGGCACCCGGATAACGGTGGAAGGCCATACAGATGCCAGCGGCCCAGAGCAGTACAACCTGCAATTGTCCCAGAAACGAGCCGGGGCTGTGAAAAATGCCCTTGTCCAGCGGGGAGTTGACCCCGTTAGAATCCAAACAATGGGATTTGGCGAATCACAACCCATCTCGTCCAATGCTGCTGAAAACCGGCGGGTGACCATTGTCATCACCCCGGTTGAAAGATAGGGGAAATTGAGTGATGCATAATTAGACTTATAGACCTGGGGGAAAGCTATGATGGTCAGGAACAGAAGTGTTCTTGATAAAGCGCCTCCTGCTCATCGAGGATCTTTTCAAGAACGGCCAGGTCTGTCATGGGGTTCATCAGGACCGAACGAAACACCACAGCCATCTGATCCTCATCGGGGTTTGTGCGCAGACTGGTTCTGGAGACAAAACTCTTTCCCGCTTCCCTCTGTTTTCGCTGGATTACGGTGTTGATCTGGTTCAGCTCCCGGTTGATTTCCGCCTTCTCCCCGTAACCTGCAGATGCAAGCCTCTTTTTCAGTGGTGGAGGGAGAATGCGGTAGGTGAGAATGTTGAGTTCCGGCTCGGTTACCACATCAAACAGTTCTCTTTGCCTGATCTGGTCGGCAAACCCCCTGGCCGTTTCAATGCCGTGGTCAATCATCAGTGCGTACCCCTGCCGTCCCATGATCTTCAGGGCGCTGTCAAGAATCAGTGAACTTGCCTCCCTTGATCCTTCAAGGGATTTAATGCCCAGGTCAACACTGCCCCGGCGATTCACATAATTGGAATAGTAGGCCACATGCTCCATGGCTTCCGGGTCCCTGAAATAGACCATTCCGCTTGTCATGGGAAGATAGAACTGTTTGTGGCCGTCCATGGCCACAGAGTCCGCCCGCTGGATACCCGTCAGGAGGGATGCGTAGCGTCGGGAAAAGAGCACAGGCCCGCCCCAGGCAGAATCCACGTGAAAATGTATGCCATGGGTCTCACAGACATCGGCCAGGGCTCCCAGGGGATCCACACTGCCCGTTTCGGTGCTTCCAGCTATCCCGACAACGGCCGCAATAGCGGTGTTACCCGTTTTTTTCAACTCCCCGATGAGATCATTGAGCTTCTTCAAGTCGATCCTATGGTGTTCGTCCACATCAACGGGAATCACATTTTCGCTGCCAAGCCCGAGGATCCCCCCGGCTTTTTTCAACGAGTAGTGCCCCCGCCGGGAAACCAGCACCACCACCCGTTCAAGGCCGTAAGCTTTCAAGGCGGCGAAAAGTCCCTGGGCCTCAATTCCCGAAAACCCCCCGCACGGCGGAAACAGCTTGTTCCTGGCGACCCACAGGGCGGTAAGGTTGGCCGTTGTTCCGCCGGTTG
>DATFJZ010000247.1:0-3140 GCA_035268945.1 Desulfobacteraceae bacterium
AGTAACTGAGAAACCAAAGATCCCGGGTCTGCGCTTTACGATCAGGGTCAGGTCCTGTTGGTGTGACCGCTTGCACGGCTTGGACCGCCCGTTTAACGACGGGTGGTTCAGGCGGGAATGGTCAAAAACTCTGCATGGAAAAGCAGCTTGCAGACGGGATGAGATCACATAAAAAAAAAGGAGAAAACCTTGCCTTTAGTTCCCATGGTAGTTGAACAGAGCAACAGGGGAGAGCGTGCCTATGATATCTATTCCCGGCTTTTAAAGGATAGAATTATTTTTCTTGGCTCTGCTGTCAATGAGGAAATTGCCAACCTGGTTGTGGCCCAGCTTTTGTTCCTGGAATCTGAAGATCCTGAAAAGGATATCAATTTTTACATCAATTCCCCCGGTGGCGTCGTAACGGCCGGAATGGCAATATACGACACCATGCAGTACGTCAAACCGGATATTGTAACGGTGTGCGTGGGCCAGGCGGCAAGCATGGGGGCGCTGCTGCTGACGGCAGGCGCAGCGGGAAAACGGTACTCCCTGCCCAACTCGAGAATTATGATTCATCAGCCCCTGGGCGGTGCCCAGGGACAGGCTTCGGATATAAAAATCCAGGCCACCGAAATACTTAGAATGAAGGATTCTTTGAACCAGATCCTGGCCCACCATTCCGGACAGGATCTTGAAAAGATCTCAAAGGACACAGACCGTGACTTTTTCATGTCAGGGGCTGAAGCCAAGGAGTACGGCATTGTCGACCATGTGGTTGCCGATCGAAGGGAGCTGGAAGACCAAGAGCCTTCAAAGGAGAAGTGATATGTCCAAAAAAGATGAAGAGAGCGATCAGTTTTTCTGTTCATTTTGCGGTAAAAACCAGAAAGAGGTGAAAAAGCTCATCGCAGGGCCCAGTGTCTACATATGCAACGAGTGTGTCGGCCTCTGTGAAGAGATCATCGAGGATGAAGAGAAAGAAAAGATAGAATCCGGTGAGGAAAGCAAGAAATTGCTCACCCCCAGGGAGATCAAGGATGTCCTGGACACCTATGTGGTGGAGCAGGAAAGGGCGAAGAAAATTCTCTCCGTTGCCGTGTACAACCATTACAAGCGCCTTGACGGTGACTTGAAAAAGGACGATGTGGAGATCCAGAAGAGCAATGTTCTGCTCATCGGTCCCACAGGATGCGGTAAGACCCTGCTGGCCCAGACCCTGGCGCGTTTTCTGGACGTTCCCTTCACCCTTGCCGATGCCACCACCCTCACCGAGGCCGGTTATGTTGGCGAGGATGTGGAAAACATCGTCCTCTCTCTGGTGCAGAATGCCGATTATGACATTGAAAAAGCCCAGAGGGGAATCATCTATATTGATGAGATCGACAAGATCTCCCAGAGGGGGGACAACCCTTCCATTACAAGGGACGTTTCCGGCGAAGGGGTTCAACAGGCCCTGCTCAAGATCATTGAGGGCACCACGGCCAGCATACCACCCAAGGGGGGCAGAAAGCATCCCCAGCAGGATTTTGTCAAGGTGGATACATCGAATATCCTGTTTATCTGCGGGGGGACCTTTACCGGCCTTGAAAAGGTGGTTGAAAGGCGCATCACCAACACCTCCATGGGATTTGGCGCAGAGCTCAAGAGCAAAAAGGAGAAAAAGGTCGGTGAACTCCTTGAAAAGCTCAAGCCTGAGGATTTGATTCAGTTCGGCCTTATTCCCGAATTCCTCGGAAGGCTGCCGGTGCTTGCCTCCCTTGGTGAACTCAATGAAGCGTCGTTGATCAAGATCCTGACAGAGCCGAAAAATGCCCTCGTCAAGCAGTACCAGCGTCTGTTCGAGTTTGAGGGGATCAACCTGAGGTTCACCGAAGAGGCCCTTGCCGCCATGGCAAAAGAGGGTGTCAAACGCAAGGCCGGGGCCAGGGGGCTTCGGGCCATTGTGGAAGAGACCATGCTGGAGATCATGTACGAGATTCCTTCCATTAGAGATGTCAGGGAGTGCGTCGTTGGAGAAGAGGTGGTGTTGAAACAGGAAAAACCGATTCTCCTGTTTGAACAGTCCCAGAAGCAGGCCTAGGCGTCAAGGGTCAAAGGACAAGAGATAAAGGCAGGGCGTGGTCTTATCCACGTTGGTGCCGCCTCTTCGACCCATGGTTTGTTGTGATACCGGTGCATTATATTATGGATGCTATCGAAACGCCGTTATGCGGCAGAGAACCAGAGCCTGGCTCCTGAGCCGGGCTTTTTACAAGAGAGCAGTTGCCAATGATCAGTATATCAAAATTGTTTAATCCGGACGGCACAGGCGCTGAAAAAAAAGAACTACCCCTGGTTCCCCTGAGGGATATGGTTCTCTTTCCCCACATGGCAACACCTGTCTTTGTGGGAAGGGACCGCTCCATCAAGGCCCTGTCCCGGGCCATGGAAGAGGAAAAGCGGGTGTTCCTGGTCACCCAGAACAATCCCGAGACCCTTAAGCCCAAGGCCAGTGATATCTATCAGACCGGCACCGAAGCAAAAATTACACAGCTTCTGCGGCTTCCCGATGGTACGGTCAAGGTGATTGTCCAAGGCGTTTCCAGGGGCAAGATTCTCCGCCTCATCGACGGGGATACCTTTGTGACGGCGGAGTTTGCCCCCCTGGCGGATGTTCCCATGGAACCGTCGGAAAATGAGGCCGCCGTCAGAACCGTGATAGAGGCGTTCAACGAGTATGCCGAACTTTCCGGTTCTGTGAACAAAAAGAAACGTCAGTCGCTCTTAAACATCGTTGACGATCCTGCAAGGCTTGCCGACACCATTATCACCCACATGCCCTTTAAGATTGCCGATAAGCAGCAGCTGCTGGATGCCGTCAAGCTGGAAGACCGGTACTTTCTCCTGTTAAAGCTCATCCAGGAGGAGACGGAAATCTTTGCCATGTCCCAGAAGATCAAGGGCAGGGTCAAAAAACAGATTGAAAAGCTCCAGAAAAAGCATTACCTCAACGAGCAGATGCAGGCCATCAAAAAAGAGATGGGCGAGGATCAACAGCCACCTGGTGAACTCCAGGAGCTGGAGCGGAAGATCAAGCGGAAACGGCTTCCAAAGGATGCCGCAGCAGCCGTACGAAGGGAGTTTGAAAAGCTCAAGCAGATGGCGCCCATGTCTTCAGA
>DATFJZ010000248.1:0-2182 GCA_035268945.1 Desulfobacteraceae bacterium
CGGGAGCTGGACAGGGCCCTTGCCCCCCTCCATCGGAGCCATATCCTCGTTGTTCTCTTTCTCACCAGCACGGATGATATCCCTTCCTGGTGCACCCATGTGGCGGTGATGGCCGACCATCGCCTCACCGTTCAGGGGGAGAGGGCCCGGGTGGTCAACACCCTTGGGGAAAGTCCCACTTCTCTGCCGGACTTCAGACCATCGGCGGAACGGGTGTATGACGGCTCCTTTTCCGAAGAAAACCAGGAGACCCCACTGGTGCGCCTGGTGAAAGGGGCGGCGGGCTACAACGGCTGCACGGTTTTCAGCAACCTCGACCTGGTGATCCGTCCGGGGGAGCACACCCTGGTCACCGGTCCCAACGGATGCGGAAAGTCCACCCTGCTCCAGATGATCACCGGGGACCACCCGGCCTGTTACCAGAACGATTTGACCATTTTCAGCATCCAGCGGGGAAGTGGGGAGTCCATCTGGGAGATCAAGCAGCACCTGGGTATTGTCAGCCCGGAGCTGCACCGCAATTACCGTGTTCCAGGCACTGTTCTCCACTGCATCCTTTCCGGCCTGTTTGACTCCATCGGGCTCTACCGCTCCTTTTCCTCCCGGGAGGAAGAAAAGGCCAGAGAATGGCTGGAGTGGCTGGGCATGGCCGATGAGGCGGCCACCCCGTTCAGGGAGCTCGGTTTTGCCGCCCAGCGGCTGGTCCTCCTGGCCAGGGCCCTGATAAAGGCCCCAAGGCTCCTTGTTCTGGACGAGCCCACCCATGGGCTGGATCAGGTCAACCGGAACGCCGTACTTGATTTTCTCGAAACCGTGGCCCGGCAGCGGCTGGCCACCATCCTCTATGTCAGCCACCGAACCGACGAGTTCAGGCCTTTTTTCGTCAACCGCCTGGACATGACCCACCCCATGGATCATTCGAATTGCTGACGGTTCAGGTGATTGGGTAAACGGACAGTTCCCGTCAACCGCCCCGCCGGCATTTCCCTCCCATCATTTCTACTTTGGCAGGAGGGAGCCTGTGGTGTGTAATTGTATCAAATCAGTGAAATGATTCTTGTCCCCGTTCTTGACTATTCATACTCAGACTTGTATAATTTCTGTCAAATGGTATTCAAAAAAATACGTCAAGATAGTGCTTATCCCAGGAAATCACAGTCTGTCTGTCTTGAGAAACAATGCTCTTTGTATTGTTCAGGCATGGCAGTCAAATTGAATTTTTCTCTTGTCACCCATAAATCAGAGGAGCTTTGAACCATTATGGAAACCTTGAATTTTAGAAACGGCGACGATATGCCCATCCTTGGCCTTGGTACCTGGAAATCCAAACCGGGGGAGGTTCACGATGCGGTAAAGCATGCCGTCAGGGCCGGCTACCGTCACATCGACTGCGCGGCCATTTACGGCAATGAACAGGAGATCGGAAAGGCCCTGGCCGAATTGTTTGCCGCAAAGGAGGTCACGCGGGAAGAGCTGTGGATTACCTCAAAACTGTGGAACAACGCCCACCGTGAAGCCGATGTGCCAAAGGCTCTGGAAAAGACCCTCAAGGATCTTAACCTTGACTGGCTTGACCTCTACCTGGTCCACTGGCCCGTGGCCCTGAACCCCGATGTTGTCTTTCCGAAAAAAGGGTCTGATTTCATCAGTCTGGACGATCTGCCCCTTCTTCAGACCTGGCAGGGCATGGAGACCTGTGTGAAAAACGGCCTGGCAAAACACATCGGGGTCTCCAACTTCGGTGTCAAAAAGTTGAAAGAGCTGTTGAAAACCTCTTTTATTCAGCCGGAGATGAACCAGATCGAGCTCCATCCCTTTCTTCAGCAGGAGAAAATGCTGAGGTTCTGCAGTGAAAACAAGGTGCTGGTGACGGCCTACGCCCCCCTGGGATCAGGGGATCGGCCAAAGGCCATGAAGCGCGATGATGAGCCCTCCCTTCTGGACAACCCTGTGATTCTGGAAATTGCGGAGAAGAAGAGCTGCACCCCGGGCCAGGTGCTGATCAAATGGGCCATCCAGCGCGAAACCGCTGTCATACCAAAGTCCGTCAATGCCGGCCGCATTGCCGAAAACATCCAGGCTCTGGATGTCCAGCTTTCGAAAGAGGAGATGGTGGCCATTTCAGCCCTTGACAGGCATGAACGGTATATCCGGGGGGACTTCTGGACCATGTCCGGCTCTC
>DATFJZ010000249.1:0-3806 GCA_035268945.1 Desulfobacteraceae bacterium
CTGCACCGGCAGACTGCATGAAAGAATAGCGGGAACGACCCGTGGCCACCACCCGGATCACCCCTTTTTCCCCCAGGTACTCCAGGGTATCGATATCAACGGCTGAGACGGTTCGATCCGAGCGCAACAGGGTGCCGTCAAAATCCGTTACGAACAACCCCGGGCAAACACCCCCGGCCTCCCTTTTCCCACAGCACTGTTTTTCTCTGTGTTTCCCAACGATCATCCTATCGATTTTCCTCCAGGCCATCACCTCGTATGTGTCAATTCACCGCCCTTTTTATCTCAGCCAGGACCCAAACAGAGGATAACTTATTTTCAGCAGGTTGTAAAACAACTTTGGGGCTTGATCATACCTTCGGATCTTACAGACAACCTGGGCTGCGTCGATGGTCAAGGCCGCCCCGGTGCCCCGGCCGGCAGCGTGAGCCGGGGAGAGCTCGGGTCCCGATCCCGGTCCGGGTACCGGTCCTGACCCTGACCCCGGGTTTTTGAAAAATCCAGGATGTATTTCAAGGGTTTTCCGGTCAGCACCATCGGCATGAGCTCCGGGGCCCATTCCGGAGGCAGGACAGCCTCCACCAGGAGGCTCAGTGACCTTTCGTGATTCTGGATAAAGGGCACGGCCTTTTCCATGTCCCCCTTTTTCATGCCGTAGGCCCCGCTGATGACGGCCTCCTTGTAATGGATCAGGTTGAGCAGGTTGGTGTCAATCGTTTCATTTTTTGAAATGCCTGAAAAAAAGCAGACATGACCGGCTTTGTCCACCTTGTCAACGGCCTGGCAGAAGGCGATAACATCGGGACAGGCGTTGATGACGATGTAAAATTCGCCCTCCCCGGTCTCCCTGGTGCAGACAATCCCCGCCGCATCCAGGAACGGACTCACCCGGCTGATTTTGTCGTCATGCGTTTCAATGACAACAGGGTGATACCCCATGGATTTTGCATACAGAGCCGTGATCAGCCCCATGGTTCCGCCGCCGTACACCAAAACTTTCTCACCGGATTTTTCGGGAATTTTTTCAAAGGCGTTGATGACACATCCCACGGGTTCGGCAAAACAGGCGGCAATGGGGTCCATGGCTTTGGAAATGGGAATCAGGCTTTTTCGAGGCAGGACCACCTGATGGGCAAATCCCCCGTCGGTATGAAACCCGGTGATCTTCATCTCCCGGCAGAGGTTTTCCCGCCGGCTGCGGCAGTACCGGCAGTCGCCGCAGCTTTTTCCCGGCCAAACGGCAAACCGGTTGCCGTTTCCATCCGTCACCACCATTTCATGGCCCAAAACCCTTGGAAAAACCAGGTCCCGGTGCCCCTGTTCCCACATTTTGGCATCGGTCCGGCACACCCCACAGCAGACCACCTCCATCAACACGTCATCTGCCCCGGTTTTCTGTTCCCCGGGGTTCAGGGCCTGTATGGTGAGCTGTTCCAGGCCTGTGAGCACCATTTTGATCATCTATACATCCTCTTCGGTCAGCACCAGTTTTTTGATGCAGGCATCCCTGAATCCTTCCCGGTTCAAGCTATCTTTGAAAGCCAGAACTTTTTTGATCTGGTCCATGGGAAAGACACTGGCCTTGTCCAGGTCAACAACAAGGAAGTGCTCTTCCTTGACCCGGATATACGATTTACCCGATTTTAAAATCAACAATTCCATACCTATCCGATCTTATCCCTTTACCAGCCTGTGGAGGGTGTCCAGTCCCTTTTGGGACTCCGTATTCTGGGCCGCCACCCATTCTTCCAGGGTGTCAAAGGCTTTTCCCTTTTCAAGGGCCCGGGCCGCCTGCTCAATTCCCTGCTCCACACTGGATACCTTTCCGGCGGCATAATGAATGAGTCCGGCATTCAACAGGACGGCATCTTTTCTGGCACCTTCTTCCCTGCCGGTCATGAGAGACACAAACCGCCGGGCCTCGATCTCAATGCCGGGTTCCGGGGAGAGGTCACTGCAATCCTGGACCTTTAAGCCCAGGCGTTTGGGATCGAGACTGAACTCTTCAATGGCATTGTCCCCTGAAATCCGAGCGCAGAAGGTGGTGCCGCAAACCGACGCTTCATCCATTCCCCTGGTGGAGTGGTCTATGCTGCCGTGGAGGACAAGGGCATTTTCATACCCGATGGTCTGCATCACCTGGGCAACGGGGCGGATCATCTTTCTTGAATAGACCCCCCGGACCCCGGTGGCGGGCAGGGCCGGGTTGGCCAGGGATGCGGCAATGTTCAAGGTGGAGCCGAAATGGATCTGGGAGAGGATTCTCCCCAGGGCCATGGGATGGATATGGGGACTCATGCCATTGAAAAGGCCCAGACCGGCGGTTTCAATACTTTTGGCCACAATGGTTGCCTCACATTCCACATCCACCCCCATGGCTTCTGCCAGATCCACGGTGCCGCACACCGATGTAATGGCCCGGGCCCCGTGACGGGCCATGGGAATCCCCCCGGCTGCGGCAATAATGGAAGCCGCCGTGCTGATGTTAAAGGTTTTGAAGGTGTCCATACCTGTACCGCTGTTTTCCACAAGGTCCAGCGCCTTGTTGATATGGACCTTTGTGGTGTCGAAGTCATAGATGGCTTCCCAGGCACCGGCCACCTCCAGGGCTGTTTCGCCCTTGGCGGCCAGGGCAGACAAAAATGCCCCCTGCTGCATGTCGGTGGTCTGGTTGTTGAGTACCGTAACAAAAGCCTGCCTGGCTTCCTTGCGGGTGAGGTTTTCTTTCTGGATCAGGCGGGTGATAACAGCGCCAAAGGCCTTGTTCTCCTGCACAGACATAACGATTCTCCCGATATGGGGCATCCCATATTGTTCCATCAGGAGGTTATTCCAGCAGGCACGTCCTTTGGTTTACATAAAGGCAGGCTTTCCGGCTCACGGATCATCCTCGGGTCCGCGCCTTCCCCTTCCCGGAACAACCTGAAGAGTGGCGGTATGGCGGCCCTTGTCCCCGATCACGGCAACGGCTGGCATGCGAGGGAGTTTCACCCTCTTTCCTATTACCCGTCACCGGGCAGTTTTCACCAGATGACGGCACCTTTATGCCTTGTATTGTTCAAAGCTTGTTCATAACGTCGGCCACCTAACGGGGGTGGGGTCAGGCCTGCGTTATTGATACTTTTGTTTAAATTTGTCTTTAAACACAGGCCTTTGACAAAAGCACAATAACGCAGGCCTGGCCTCTTTGGCCTTGAAAACGGATTATACGTCAATGTTTTCAGATCTGTCAATGGCCAGCATCTTTTCTGTATATGCGATTTTTCAATCCCCGAGTTTTAAGGCAAGGGTGGCGACCCTTGCCCCGGGTTTTCTGGCGTTTTCACGGGCGGTTTCATCGGGGGAGCCAACGCATGCGGTACCATAATGGCCTGTGGCTGACAAAGGGTCTCCGGTGATCACCATGCCGTATATCAACAATGCCTGGATTATCCCCATCATGGTGGTTTCCTTTCCGCCGGTGGGATCACCGGATGTCGCAAAGGCCGCACCGATCTTGCCCTCCATTTTTCTTCTGGTACCTATGAAATCATCCAGCACGGCTTTCAGCTGTGCGGCCATGGTGCCGAAGTAAACAGGCGATCCTGCAATACCCCCCCGGCTTCGAGAAAATCCTCTTTGGTCACGTCACTGGTCTTTTTTAATACCCCTTCAGCCCCCTGGATCGCATCGACTCCCTCGAGCACGGCCTGGGCAAGTTGTTTGGTGTTTCCCCCTTTGGAATAGTAAAGAACCAGAACTTTCATCGTTCCTCCTTTTAAACTGCAATGTTAAGGATCGCAGATGAAATAAGGTGAACAGAAATT
>DATFJZ010000250.1:0-5238 GCA_035268945.1 Desulfobacteraceae bacterium
GGCTTTTGTGCCAGGGATGCCATTTTGTAAGCACTGGTGGGAAAAGGAGCTTTTTTCCCGAGGAAATCCACAGCAATGGAGGTGGTGTCACTGCCAAAAACCCTGTCACCCATGACACAGAGGATTTCATCGTTTTTCAGGGCGGTGAGCATCTCAATGCCTCCCCCGAGGAACCCCTCGGGATCGATGATGGTAAACGGCCTGCGGCTGTTCTGCCGGTGTTCGTAATAGTGTTTGTCAACATCCCCCTGGTCCAGGTGCATCAACAGGTTCACAGGCTTTTCCAGCCGGTTCAGGGCTGACATTGCCACCTGCCAGCATCCCACGTGGGAGACCATGAGAATAAAGCCGCTGTCGAGGTCCTGGAGTTTTTTGATATCTTCGTCGGTGTGAAACCCTGCCGTTATGGCCTCCGGCCCGATGATACCCACCACGGCCCGGTCGATCAATGTTCTTCCCAGCTGCAGCACCATGCGGTAGCGGTGGTACATTCGCCGGAACCGGCCGGCTGAGGGAAATCGTTTTGACAGGTAGGGGTCTGTCTTTTTTTTCACCGACGGCACAACCAGCACATAGTAAGCGGCAACGAAATGGAGGATCAGGTAGGCAAGCCGTCTCCCCCCGATTTTGATCATCAAATAGAAGAAGCTGTGCTGCCATCTGGAACCAACGCTTCTGCTTGTCCACTTCTTTTGGTTATCGGTGTTCATTCTGTTGCTTCATCCCTTCAGTTGGTCAATATTGAATTTGCCTCGCAAAGGTCATCCAATCGTCTGATTCCTTTATTGATCTTTCAAGCTCTCCAAAGGAGAAATCGTCTGTTTTTTATTCAGGATTGAGGTCGATTCCCCGGAGGCCTCTGACGGTACCGTGTCTGTTGTTCTGTTTTGCGCCCCTTGTCCCCTGATCACCCATGCAGTGACATAGAGCAGGGTGAAGGCTGTAATTCCCAGTAACGGGGCCACCACCAGGGAGCCGAGGAACCACTCGAATAGTCGTAAGAAGAGTTCATTGCCCAGGGTTTCAAGGGAGATGTCCGTGAGGAACCGGCCGCTGTGAGTCATGAAGTAGCCGGCTTCAATGCACAGGGCGGGAACCAGGGGCGGCATGCAGAGATGGCTTGCCGCAATGCCCACAACCTTGTTGAGCCGGAAAAAACCGGATATGAGCAGAATGAGAAGGGTTTGAAATCCCAGTACCGGCACGGTTCCCACCATGATGCCCACAGCCCCTGACAGGGCAATGGTGGACGGGGAGATTCTGTTGAAGAGAAGTCTTCGTATGGACTGCATTGGATGGAAGATCGACAGCTCCATGGCCTCGGTTTCAGGCGGGTGGAGCTGTCTGTGGGGAATGGGGAGAAACGAGCGGATGGTCAACCGGGTGTTGAGGAGGGTCAGCCGAAGATTGTCCAGCAGGAAATGGAAATGGGAGATCCGTTTTTCTTTTTCAGGGTAAAAGACCGAAACGGGAATGTCCTCCACCGGCACACCGGACCAGGCCGCCTTGACGAGCACCTCCACCTCAAAGGAGTAGTGCTTCTCCCCCAGGGGCAGCTGGTTCAGCACCTCCACCGGGTAGGCCCGGAATCCTGACTGGGCATCACCAATGGCTTTTCCCGTTTGAACACGGAACCAGAAATTTGAAAATTTTCTGCCGAACCGGGACGAAGAGGGAACGTTGACACAGGAAAAATCCCGTTTTCCCACGTAAACGGCAGCGGGATCCTGGAGGATGGCCGACGTGAAAAGGTCTATCTCTGGGGGATTGTGCTGGAGATCGGCGTCGATGGTGATGATGTGGGTTGCCCCGGTTTTGGCGGCTTCCCCGGCAGCGGTCATGATGGCAGCACCCTTGCCGCAGTTTTTTGGGTGGGTGAGCACCTGGAGATCCAGGGAGTCAAAAAACCCCTCTGTCAGGTCACGGCTGCCGTCATCCACAACCAGGACCCTGGCATGGTGTTCAAGGCACTGTCCGGCCACCTTGTACACGGTGCCGGCATGGTTGTAAAGGGGTATGACAACCACTATATCAGGGCTCTTGTCCATCGGCGTCAACACACGGTGAGCATCATGAAGCGGTGGAAGAACCGCTCGTTTTCACAATGGGCAGGCTGGCTGTGTCTGAAGTCAATGGTCATTTTTTTCATCTGTTTTCCCCAGCGGTGGCTGTGACTCCTTCCATAAAAAAACGGAAATTCCATATATTGCAAATTATGGCGGTGGTGTCAAGGTTTGTTCCACAGCGACGGTTTGTTGTTGCCGGATGTTGCCGGAAATGATATATGGCCGAATGAATTTTTATATGTCTTGACCCCTCCGTCGCATGGCCGGTGCTATGATCAAGGCCAAGCACTGCCCTGGTAACGGAGAAAATCAGTGTGGAGGTGTGCTCAGCAGGTGCCGTGGGGTATTTTCTTGAGAAACGAAATGGAAAAGGACCGTAATGGATTTAAAGGACAGATTAAAAAAAATGATAATCGAAGAGCTTCAGCTCGAGGAGATCACGGCTGAGGAGATCGATGATGATGCCCCCCTGTTCGGAGAAGGACTGGCGCTTGATTCCCTGGATGCTGTCGAACTTGTTGTGCAGCTTCAGATCTATTTTGGCGTGGAGATCAAAAGCATTGACGAGGGACGTCCGGCTCTGCAATCGGTGAACACCCTTGCCGCTTTCGTGGAAGAGAGAATGGTAGAGGCGACCTGAGAAGGGGAAGGCATGCGTATAGCTGTTCACGGTATCGGGCTGGTAAGCGGTCTGGACACCAGACACTCTGATGTCGGATCGATCTTTGACCAGGACAGCCCTGGCTTTCCTCCTGGTGAGCCGATTCCTGGAAATTGCCGAAACAAATATGTTTATCGTTCTGATTCGTCAAACCTGGCGCGGTACGTTTCCAAAAAGCGGCTGAGGCGGGTGGATCACTATTCCAGGATGGCCCTGCTCGGGGCGGGCAGGGCCCTTGAAGATGCCGGTCAGAATCAGTTTTCCAGGGATACCACCGGCGTGATTGTGGCCTCGGGCCACGGCGCCTTGAAAACGACCTTTGCATTCCTCGACTCGTATATTGAAAAGGGCGACAAGCTTTCTGTTCCTATCCATTTTTCAAACTCCCTTCACAATGCAGCGGCTTCGTACATCTCGATGATTTACGGCATCACAGGACCCTGTCTGACCGTCAGTCAGTTTGACATGTCTTTTTTTTCCGCATTGATCACAGCCTCGGTGTGGATCAGGCAGGGCGTTGTTGCGTCGGTTCTTGTGGGATGTACCGATGAGTTCTCTGATGTTACCGGGTATTGTATCCATCGGTTTTCAGAGGAAAAGGGAGGCAACAGGGATAAAGGGTATTCGGCAGGAGAGGGGGCCGCCTTTTTTCTTTTAACCGGTGAAGGGGAGCCCGATGGGGCTGCCTACGGGTATTTTGATGAGATCTGCATGGAAAACAGCAGTGACCGGGAAATAGATGTTCCAGAAGGAAGCCTTGTGATTTTTTCCTCCGGAACATTTGACCGCTGCGCCAGGGATCGTGTCAACGGTTTCATTGAAAAAAACGGCGCTGATGTTTTCGTCCACGATGTTGCCAATTTCCCCACTGACAGCGGGTTTGATGCGGCTTTTGCCATAAGGGAAAAACAGGCGGAGAGGCTCTGTTTTGTTAAACCGGCAGAGAACGGTGGGTATGGAAAGATTGTGTTTGATAAAAACTGACGTTTCATGACCAGGAGTTATTGATTGCCGGTGATGAAAGGTAACCATCCAGTGAACCTTGGGGGTTCCGGGAAAATTGCATAGAGGATTTTTTGTATGAACAACATTGTGGCTTCGGTTAATCAGATACTGGCAGAAGAGTTTGAAATCGATCCTGATCTTTTGAAACCAAAAGCGCTGCTCAATGAGGATATCGGCCTTGACAGCCTTGATGCTGTTGACCTTATTGTGATGGTTGACAAGGAACTGGGGGTCAGAATAGAGGAGGAGGAGGCCAGAAATCTGAAAACCCTGGAAGATGTCTACACCACTATTGATTCGCTTTTAAAAGCCGCCTGATTCAATTCAATGGCAACATGGATGATGCAAACAGGGGGCAGAACTCCCTGGTGTTGATGTGGGGGCTCTCTTTTTAGGAGGCGTCTTTCGGGTATCCGGCATTTCGCTCAGGATCAGGTCTGTTTGCTTGCCTGTTTTTTAAGACGATAAGATTGATTTTTCCAGCGGTTGTTTTTTCTGTTTTCAGCACGGCCCTGGCCTTGAGCCTCTCTTGTTCCTGGTTGACGTGGATGGTTATCTCTACGGTCTCCCCTGGATGGATCGGTCCGGAAAATTTGCTTTTATTGATGGAACCGATGGAAAAAAAGGTGTCCAGGGCTTTTTCAAGGGCCAGTTTGACCATTTCAAACTGAAGAATGCCGGGAAGAATAGGATCGTTTGGAAAATGGCCTTTGAACATGGCCAGGTCTTTGTCAAAGCAGAATACCGCATGAATGGTTTCCTCGGTCTGGGAAGAGACCGAGATCAGGGATCGGGCCAGCTCTTGGTAGAGATTCATCGCTTTGGTTCCTGGTCAAAAATAGTAGTGAACATTGATTTTCAGCCGGTAGTGCATTGTTCTGTCGGTGATCACAACAGTGTCTGGATGCAGGGGATCCTTTTTATCATAGGAGAGATCCACGGCGTAACGGCACTGGTTCTCCTGTATCTCTCTGATACCCGTTAGCCGGTACCTCTCTTTTTGTCCGGTCGGTTTCCTGTAGATCCGTTTTCTGGTGATGCCGGTCCTGGTTTCAAACAGAACGGTATTTCCGTTCTTATCTGTACGGAGCTGCGGGGAGGTAAAGGGCTCGGCCAGATAGAGGGTCGTAAGATCTTTCAGGGCCGATGTTTCGATCCACGTCTTTTTCACCACTCCTGTGTTAACGGTGATCCGGTGCTCGTCCTTTTGGCTGAAAAGTTCGAAAAGAGTTCCCCCTAGGTCGTTCTGGGCAACAAGGGAGATCCTTTTCTCTTTTCTGTTCACTGCCAGGTATCCCTTGAGCAGGTAATCCCTGCCGGCAATGGTCAAAAGCGCATGGTGGACCGCCTTGAATTCAGCGGGGTATCCCTGTTTGATCTGATTGTTCAGCCGTTTGGCGAGGGCAGATGGCGGTGGCGGCTCTGCCACGGGTTTTCGGGGCATGCAGCCCAAAGCAGCCAGGGTGCAGAGAAAAAAAAGCCCGGCCCACACCCCCGGTTTGAAAA
>DATFJZ010000251.1:0-2141 GCA_035268945.1 Desulfobacteraceae bacterium
GCCACCATCATCGCCATCCAGCACCGACCCCCTGAGATCGATCCTTTCATCGGCAGGGGAGCGTTCAAATGGGATGGGTTCTCTTCAAGCAGCAGAGGAAGGGGGCATTATCTCCTGGTTCCTGCGAAAAAAAAAGAGTACCACCGCAACACATCCCTGGTGTCGAATTTTAAAGAGATCCCTGGCAACCGGCCGCTTCGCGTGGATTTCCGGTCTGCCGGCGACCTTGACACAATGCGGCCAAGCCTTGTTTACTGCCTGCCGGAAAAGGAGGAAGAGACCGGTACCCATGCCGCCCCCCTGTTTTCCATTGAAGTGGTGCTTGACAATGAACGATTTTTTCACAGGGAGATCATGGGCAGAACAGGAAAAATCCGCCTTCCCCCTGTGACAAGGGGAGCACATCAACTGGCCATTTATTCCCGGTCAAAGGTAAAGACCTTTGTCAACTGCATTCTCTCCGATGCCCCGGGATACTACCTGCGCTTTGCCCAGCTGCTGGACAAGAACAGCGTCACCTTTCAATACCGCAAACACGCCAGGGGGGAGGAGACCCTCTCCCTGGGGGTCTTTTTCCCGGACACAGCTCCCCAGAGGCTGCGATTCAGGGTTGAAATGGATCCGGGTGCTGTTTCAAGGCGGGTGGGGCCGTTAAAGGGGTTGACCGTTCCCAGACGAATCTTCAGCGTAAGATCCGATGCCAACGGCCCGGTATACGTTCTCAACAGCTCTTCCCCCGTGCTTGGCTCGTTCCAGAGCTGTTTTTTTCCCATGGGCCCGGATCTTGACCCCGGCCAATACCCTGTAACCATTTTTCCCGAAACCGACCAAAAAGCGTACGTTTTTCCCTACAGGCTCCTTCCCGGCATCTACCCGGAACGGCGGTTTCAAAAACAATATGACCTGGAGACCGGCCTTGATACCAATGATCCCGTTGGTACACGCACCGGCACATTGAGCCCACGGTATGATCACGCCCCGGAAACAGTCTCTAAACAGGAGAATTTACAATGAAAAAACAGCACCACCATCCACCAGACGAGACCACCACGGGAAAAGAACCGTCAAGCCCCGTCAACTGGCTTCAACTGGCCCTGCTGCTTGTGACCATTCCTGCCGGGAAAAGGGGCAGGCGGGCAGTGAATCGCGGCATGGCGGTCTGCTGCCTGGTGCTGCTGGTGACAGGCAGCCCTGGGCTCTCTTGGGCCGGCAAGGCCCATGACCTGGTGGATAATGCCCTGAACCGGGCAAGGGAGGGGGGGCATTTTGAACAAATTGCCCCCGAAGAACAGAAACAGGCCCAGGCCCTTTTTTACCGGATGCTGACAAAAAGAGACAAGACGGCTGTTGCAAAAGAATGGCAGCAGCTGAACTATTCGGTCAAGCGTCTTGACCTGCCGTTGACAGGCAACAGTTCCACGGACGGCAACCCGGTGCCGGAATCGGCCAAAGGCATTACCCTGCTCATTGAAAAATCAACCCACCGCAGAGGGCGGGGGTTCTACCTGTTTGTTGACAACCCTCCCACCGACCACCTCCTTGTGGTTCCCCACGGGCTTTACGACTACCATACCAGCGAGATCGGGATCAAACTCATGGTGGAAGGGGGGTTTGCCGCCGGGTGTTTTAACACGGTCCACCGGTACGGCAACAAACGACAGAAACAGGAATTCTTCCAGGGAACATGGGACATGGCCGACCGGTTTGACACCTATTTTGCCGCCTTTGCCAGGGCAGGGGCCCTGGCCTTCCCCCGGGGCAAACAGGTGCAGCTGCACGGTTTTTCCCGTAAGCATCGAAACAGCTCCAGGGGCAGGGAGTCGGACATGATCATCAGTGCCGGCATCCGCAGTGTCCCCGGGGATGTGATACGTCTGAGAGAGTGTCTCAGGGGATGCATGCCCGGCACCATCAATGCCTATCCAGGGGATGTCCAGGAACTCGGGGGCACACAGAACAGCATTGGTGCCATCCTGAGGGACATGGGCCACACCGGATTCCTTCACATGGAGATGAACCTTCCTTTTCGAAATAGACTCCGGCAGAGCCCTGACGCAAGGCAAGATCTTTTTCACTGTATCGAGGAGTTGTAACACAATGACAGGCAGACACTTTTCACCACTGGTTTCTCTTTTTGCAGC
>DATFJZ010000252.1:0-3545 GCA_035268945.1 Desulfobacteraceae bacterium
AACGGGAATCAGCGAGCTTCCCCGGGGAGAGGACGGCGAGGTCGCCGTGTGCGGTCCCCAGGTGATGAAGGGGTACTGGAAACGGCCCGACGCCAATGAGGAGGTGTTCCGGACCATCGAGGGGCGGCGTTATTTCCTCACCGGGGACATCGGCAATGTCAACGAAGACGGTTATCTGACCATAACAGACCGGAAAAAAGATATGATCATCGTGGGCGGGTTCAATGTCTATCCCAGGGATGTGGAGGATATCCTCTACACCCATCCCAAGGTCGAACTGGTGGCCGTGGTGGGCGTTCCCGACGAAAAAAGCGGGGAAAAGGTCAAGGCCTTTATCAAGATCAAACCCGGGGCAAATGTCACCGAAGAGGAGATGAAACAGTTCTGCAAGGAGAACATGGCAGGGTACAAACGGCCCAGGGCCATTGAATTCCGGGACGAAATTCCCGTGTCCAACGTGGGCAAGGTGTTGCGGAAAGAGCTCCGGGACGAGGAGCGTTCCTAGCCTTTTGCCTGTCTTCTGCTCGATGATCCAGTTTTTCGTATAGCGCCGCCCCATCCGTTGGGGGCTCTTAATCGGTTCTCCCATGAAAAAATGGATCATCGAATTACATACAGGTTGCGACAACAGGTACATCGTTCACAAGAAACAGCCCCGTCCCATGGCCGGTGTTATGATCAAGCCGGTGCTCTAATGGCTCTGGCTGTCAATCGGAGGAAGAGAGCCGAAGTTCTTCGGCCATGAGGAGAAATCTTCGGGCGTGGGAGGGGTCTGTTTTTTCAAGGCCCTGGACGATCTCTTCCATGGATTTCTCCCTTCCGCTCTGGCCGGGGGATTTTGAGAAAAACTTGTCAGCAACACAGACGATTTTCTCTTCAAGGGTCAGGGGGACCATCTCCCGGCAGGGAAGGGGCAGGCCGTTGGTCTCAATGTTTTCAGCGGTGATGCCCGCACCGGTGTGACGTTCCGACACCAGGGCGTGGGGCTCAAGCCCCATCTCCTGGAGAAGGGCGCCGCCGAGCACGCCGTGGCAGATATAGGGGGCGCTGCCGAAACAGCCGATGTCGGGGGCATCTGTCTTGAATATGCCGATGTCGTGGAGCATGGCCGCCTGGTGGATAAATTCCCGGTCGGGGTTTAACCGGGAATTGTGGTCGGCAATGGCAAGGCTTTTTTCGGCAACCGATTCGCTGTGGCGTATCAGCACCTCATAGCCCTTTGAGCCGGGGGGATAAAATTTTCTGATGATCTCAGCCGGCTCCATCTACCCCCTCACCTTTCCCGAAAGCAGTACCCCTTCGATGAACGGGTCAAGGTTTCCGTCCAGGACACTGTTCACATCCCCCACTTCGTGGTCGGTCCTGTGATCCTTCACCATCTGGTAGGGGTGGAGCACATAGGAACGGATCTGGCTGCCCCAGGCGATTTCGTCCTTGCTGTCATGGAGGTCCTGCATTTTCTGGTTCTGCTTCTCTTTTTCCATCTGGTAGAGCCTGGACTGGAGCACCTTCATGGCGATCTCCTTGTTCCGGTGCTGGGAAGCCTCCTGCTGGCACTGGGTGACAATGCCCGATGGAAGGTGGGTGATCCGGACGGCGCTGCTGGTCTTGTTAACATGCTGGCCTCCGGCGCCGCTGGCCCGGTAAACGTCGACCCTTAAATCCCCCTCGTCGATATTGATTTTGATCTCGTCTTTCAGCTCAGGGTAGACAAACACCGAGGCAAAGGAGGTGTGCCGCTTTCCGTTGGAGTTAAAGGGGGATATCCGCACCAGCCGGTGCACCCCGGATTCCACCTTCATGAACCCGTAGCAGTTGCTCCCTGACACGGTAAAGGTGACCCCTTTGATGCCGGCCTCGTCCCCTGGCTGGAAATCCACCACCTGGAATTTATACCCCTTTTTTTCCACCCACCGGGCGTACATGCGAAAGAGGATCTCCACCCAGTCCTGGGAGTCGGTGCCCCCGGCGCCGGGGTTGATGGATACAATGGCGTTTTTGCCGTCATCGCTGTGCTGCAGCATGAGATCCAGGGAGAACTGCTTGATTTTTTTTTCCAGGGACTGGAGCTGCTGGTCCACATCATTCTCAGCCTCCTTGTCTCCCTCTTCGTTGGCCATTTCCAGGAGCAGTTCGGCCTCTTCCACGGCCTTGTACAGCTCGTCCCACATCTCAATGTGGTTCACAACGGTGTTGCGCTCTTTTAACAGCTCAGTGGCGGCATCGGGGTCGTCCCAGAAATCCTCCCTTGCCATGAAGCTGTCAAGCTCCCGTAAACGGTCCCGTTTGACAGCAAGGTCAAAGATACTCCTGTAGCTGGTCTGTTTTCTGGTAGAGCGATGCGATATTCTGTTTTAATTCCAAAGACATGACGGTTTCTCCCTTCGTTTTTAGTATGGTTGTCGATCTTGGGCCGAACGGCTGGATCAAACCGGGTGCAGCCCGCCGGCAGGAGTACAAATACCATTGTTTCATGATAACTGTCAATTGATAAAATGGGGTGCGACTGTTTGAACCATTTGTTTTTATTGAATAAATAGTATCTTTTCGGGCGTTTTCCCCTCTTGGAGGCGGCCCGTTTACGGGGACCCGGGATCGTTCAGTGCACACGCGATGATCCAGTTTTTATAATATCCCCGCCCCCAACGGTTGGTCGGTCAGGAACGAGAACGTCGGAGGACTTTTTGCCCTACCATGCTAAAAACTGGATCATCGCGTCCCAGAATCAAAAACGGGTTGCCCGTTGAAATCGAGGATGAGGCACCGGATTCTCAGCCTGTTGCTGGAAAACTGGGTTGCAGAGGCCAGGATCTTTTCCCCCACACAGGCGATCAGGTCGGGATGGTCCGGATGGATGAAGTCAAAGGCGTGCCGGGCCGTGTTGGCCTGCCGGATATCGGCGGCAAGCCCCTGGCTGGATGTTGTGTCAAGAGCCCATTGGGAAAGGGTCTTCATCGTCAGCTCCGATTTTGCCGCATGGGTGTGGGGAAACCCCATGGCCATTTTCACGGCCTTGCCGAAAAAGACCGTGATGGTGACCCCATGGATGCTGTCGTTCCTCACGGCAAGTTCCAGGGAGGCCTTGAAAAAATCCCCCGTCTGGACAAATCCCTCCTGCCGGATGCCGGGGAAAAGAGCCATGGCAAACCGTTCGCTTCTTCTGCCCGTTGTAAAGACCAGCTCTCTTTTACCCAGGGCGGCGGCAACGGAGATGCCGGACTTGATGGTGGCAATGTAGGCATCATGGGACATGGGTTTGACAATCCCTGTGGTGCCGAGGATGGAGATGCCGCCGTCAATGCCCAGGCGGGCGTTGAGGGTCTTTTGGGCCAGCTCTTCTCCCCTGGGGGCAAAGATTTCAACCTCGATTCTCTGGTTCTCTGTCTTTCTCCATTCTGTCAGAACCCGGTCCAGGGCGATCCTGATCATTCTTACCGGGCCGGGATTGATGGCCGGCTTGCCCACGGCCACCTCAAGGCCCGGTTTGGTCACCACCCCGACCCCTCTTCCCCCTTTTATCCCTATGGTGGAGCGACCTTGTGTGC
>DATFJZ010000253.1:0-3298 GCA_035268945.1 Desulfobacteraceae bacterium
CCACACAAATCCCAAAAAAAGGGGGTAATTATGGAAGATACATTGACTGTATTCACAGCCAGCAAGTATTGCAATGTCTCGTCAAAAACCATCATAAACTGGGTGGAAAACGGGCATA
This sequence comes from Desulfobacteraceae bacterium, assembly GCA_035268945.1. GTDB lineage: Bacteria > Desulfobacterota > Desulfobacteria > Desulfobacterales > Desulfobacteraceae > DATFJZ01. The sequence continues at coordinate 119 of DATFJZ010000253.1, forward strand.
TCAAGGCATACAAAACCGTTGGCGGCCACAGGCGGATCAAGAAACACGACCTGGAAAGCTTTATGAAAAGCCAGGGCATTCCCATCCCCGAAGAAAAGGAGGAGAGCGTCAGAAAAAAAATCCTTGTGGTTGACGACGACATGATCATTGTCGAGTCCATTGTCCAGTCCCTGGAAGAGGATGAATTCGACTACGAGGTGGTTTCCGCTTCGGACGGTTTTGAGGCGGGGCTTCAGGTCAACCACTTCCACCCGGACCTTCTGATCCTTGACATCATGATGCCGGACATCAAAGGGTATGAGGTGTGCAGAAAAATAAAGGAAAACGAAAAGACCAAACAGACGAAAATTATCGTCCTCTCTGCCTACCTCGACGACGATAAATTCGCTTTGATGAAGGAGAACGGGGCGGACCTCTGCCTGTCAAAACCCATTCCCTTAAGCCGGCTCAAGGATGAAGTGGCCAGTTTACTCGGATTAAAATAGCAAGGAGGGAGCCATGAATTTAAAAGAATCTTTCGAAAAAAAACGGTTTGTCGTCACCTCTGAAATACAGGTTCCCCTGACCGATGAAGAACCCGGGGGGGAGCAGAGCCTGGACCGTATCAAGGGGAGGGTGGACGGACTCTCCGTCCAGGAGACCGAGTTTGAAGGGGTTGTGACCGACACCATCAAAACCTGCAGCCTGTTGAAACAGAACAATTTCAACGCCATCTACCAGACCACCACCAGGGACAAGAACCGCTTCCAGCTGCAAAAAGACCTGACCCAGGCCCATGACACCGGTGTTGAAAACCTGCTGGTCTTTACCGAGGACTACAGGATTACCGGAGACTCCCTCCAGGAATCGATGTTCTTCCACGTTGATTCGGGAAAAATCGCCTCGGTTCTGGATCTTCTGAAAAAAGGAGAAACCGTTGAAGGAGACTCCCTGGACAAACAGATCGAATTCGTGCTGGGTTCCGGCATCGAGACCCCCTGGGGAAGAACCATGCCCAAGCGGGGAATGGAAGAGATGGAGGACATGCTGAATGTTGGAGCAGGCTACTTTCTGACAACCCCGATTTTTGATGTGGACCAGTTTTCAAAATTCATGAAGCAGGTGGACCCGTTCAGGGTTCCGGTGATTGCCGAGGTGATGATTTTGAGGACGGCAGGCATGGGAAAATTCCTCAACCGCCACTTTAAATCCGGCCTGGTACCGGACTGGGTGATACAGAAGCTGATGAAGGCCCCGGACAAGGAGCGGGCAAGCATGGAGCTCTTTGCCGACACCGTCAACAGCCTGAAGGACGTCTGCCAGGGCATCCACATCATCACCATCGGTGGAGTGGACAATCTGGTGCCCTACCTCAATGCGGCAAAACTGCGATGATGACCAACACCAGAAGCCCAGGCCCTGTTTCGGAAAACAGGGGCATTAAAAAGAAGCTACTGGTCTGATCGACAAAAAACTGCCGATTTCAAAACACCCTTTAATAAGGAGAGTGGCAAAATGGCAGAGGCAATGAAGATTGACGAACTTGATATCAGGTTGAAACAGGAGATCCTCGAGGTTCTGCCCGAAGGCAATTTTGATCTCTGTTTCACCTGCGGCACCTGTACAGGGGGATGTCCCGCCTCGGAACAGTTTGACATGGACCCGCGGAAACTGATCCGAATGCTCAACCTCGGGCTGGACGAACAGGTGAGGAAGAGCCCGTGGATATGGGTCTGCAGCATGTGCGCACGGTGCGTGTTTGCCTGCCCCATGAACGTGGACATTCCAAAACTGGTCTACAACCTCCGGAAAAGCGTCCCCAGGGAACAGCGACCCAAGGGGATCATGGGCTCCTGTGACCAGCACATCCGGTCCGGCAATGCCATGGGGGTGCCCAAGGATGATTTTGTCTTCACGGTGACCGATGTTGCCGAGGAGATCGCCGAGGAACAACCCCTTTTCAAGGATCTGAGGGTCACCGTGGACAGGAAGGGGGCCAACATGGTTCTCAACCAGAACTCCCGGGAACCGGTCACAGAACCCGACGAACTTGGTCCCCTGTGGAAGATTCTCCACACCGTGGGAGCCGACTGGACCTACCCCTCCATCATGTGGGCAGGGGAAAACTACTGCATGTTTCTCGCCGATGACGAAGGATGGCGATACATCATCGAAGAGTTCACCTATCACATTGACAACAATATCAAGGCCCCCCTGGTGGTCAACACCGAGTGAGGCCACTCGTACTTTGCAATCCTGGAAGGGTTGCGAAAATTCAACATTCCCCACAAATTCCAGCTGATCACCATCATCGAGCTTTACGCCCAGTGGATCAGGGAGGGGAAACTCGTTGTCAGTTCCGACTGGAACCGGGACCTTAAAGTAAAATTCACCGTCCAGGACCCGTGCAACATTGCCCGTAAAACCGGATCCAATAAGATTGTCGATGACCTGCGGTTTGTTGTCAAACGTGTGGCCGGCGAAGAAAACTTCGTTGAAACCATTCCCAACCGGGACAACAACTTCTGCTGCGGAGGGGGCGGAGGCGCCCTGCAGGCGGGTTTTACCGACCAGAGACAGGCCTACGGCAGGACCAAATTCAACCAGATTGCCGCAACAGGGGCCGACTATGTCATTGCCCCCTGTCACAACTGCCACGGTCAGATCGAAGACATCGGACGTCTCTACGGCGGCAGCTACCATGTCGTGCATCTGTGGACGATCATCTGCCTTGCCATGGGAGTTCTTGGCGAAAACGAACGGAGCTATCTTGGCCCCGATCTGGCAGAGGTAGGCCTAAACCGGGACAAATAGGGCCGAAATTGTGATCAAGCCCAAGGAGGTATTCAAATGGCCAACAAAGGCAGAGGGTCGGTAATGGTAATCGGCGCCGGCATTGCAGGCATTCAGGCTGCTCTGGACCTGGCGGATTCGGGATATTTCGTCTACCTTGCCGACAAGAACACAGCCATTGGCGGAGCAATGGCCCAGCTTGACAAGACCTTCCCCACCAATGACTGCTCCATGTGCATCATCTCGCCCAAGCTCGTCGAGGCGGGTAGGCACCTGAACATCGAGCTTATCACCATGGCCGAACTTGATGGGGTAGCGGGCAGGGAAGGGGACTTTACCGTAACCATCAAAGAACACCCCAGGTTCATAGATCTTGAAAAGTGCACGGCCTGCGGCGAATGCGCCAAG
>DATFJZ010000254.1:0-4746 GCA_035268945.1 Desulfobacteraceae bacterium
CGTTCCGGAAGGGTGAGGCTGCCGTTGACGGCAGCTGCCGCTTCCCGTCCCGTTGCCCGGTTGAGGTTGTCCACCTGGTCCGTGAAAACGGAGAGGGCCAGTTTGGCATCGGCAAGGGGATCGTTTTTTCCGGTTTTCACCAGTTTGTAGTCCTTGACCAGTTTGTGGTAGGGGTTTTCGGGAAAGGCAAGGGGGGAGAGGAACAGGGTGTCAATCACGGGGAGGGATAAAAAGGAGGCATCCGGCCAGATTGCTTGGGCAGCGGGCAGGTCATGCCTGGCAATATTGTGTCCGAGAAGATAGTCGGCCCGGTCTGCAAAAAGGGACAGATCCCTTATTGCCCGGGTTTCATTGTCTATATCGTTGCGCTGAAAGGTTTTGGAATTGAAAACAGCACCGATGTGATGCAGTTTTTTGTTGATGCCCATCTCAAAATCCAGGGTCACAAGGCTGTCAAGCCTTGGGAACTCCCTCTTTTTTGCATCGGTTTGCATCACTTCTGTATTATCATCCCTGTTTGGTGTGATACCAGGCCACCATGGGTGGTTGACAACGCCGGCCCTGAACTGGATGTACATATACCAGAGATTTTAATGGTTGAAAACAGTTTCCCATCAACCCCAGGGGGGAGTGGGTCATAAAAACAATATTACCCGGTTTCTTTATAACATACATGGCAGAAACAGCTGCCACAACTAAGAATGAAACGCCGCCAACCGCAAGGCTCTGAAGAGCGTTTCTTATAAATAAAGGGAACGAATCCGCCACTGATTTCGCATATGCTTTGGCCCTCTATCGAAAAGGGTTTACTCGAACGGAAATATACCATCGTATTATCCAGGAAAGACAGGATTGGAGTAATCCATGCAGGTGAAACCAAACAAGCACAGTATCTGATGAGGACACTACTGAAAGCAGAAAAAATTATTGGCTAAAACAGGCATTGTTTTTCCGTTTTGTTGTATTCAACCTTTTTGGTCTTTTTCACAATCTTCAATCAAAGGAGGTCCGTCATGAATATCAACCATTGCATCCCCCATTTTTTAATTACCAGCGCATGAACGTGAAAAAAAATACGTTTCACCCTCATATCTACTTTTTTCAATTTTGTCAAAAATTCCATTGAGCCCAAATTACAAATCCATGAGACGATCCCGTCTTGCGCAAACTTTTCAGGGCCGGAAATTCACCCAAACCACGATACCCGGAAAAGATGCGGTGGACGAGATCCTTTTCAGGACCAGTAATCGACGGAATCCATTGATGTCTGATTCACTCAGGCTTAGGGCCATGGAAAAAATAAAATTCACCATACGTCTTGTCTTTTTGCCCGTCTTCTTCGTTGCATCAATGGGCACATATGTCAATATGCTCCCATTAATGCGCCTTGAAGACGAACAAAAATCCTAAGCCCTATTGGTGTATTTTAAAATTTCCATGGCCCTAAATCCTGGACTTGCTCACACCTTCGGTCAGATTGACTGGTTCGAGGTTGAGCGTGTCACAGATCCCTGGCAATGGCGTAATCGGCCAGCATCATCATTATGTCCCTCTCCCTGGAGGGATCAAATTTTTCAAGACAATTCTTTGCCTCTTTGACATGCTCCCGGGCCTTTTCTTGGGTATAAGCAATGCCTCCGTAGTGGTGCAGCAGGGCAGCCAACTCTTCAAACGCCTCGGCGGAAAGGCGGGGATCTTTGATCATGGCCTCTATTTTGTCCCGATCATCCCTGCCGGCCCGGGCCAGGGCGTGGATCAGGGGAAGGGTGAGTTTTCCCTCCCGGATATCCGCTCCGGGATTTTTGCCAAGGGTTTTTACATCGGCGGTATAATCCAGTAAATCATCGGCCATCTGAAAGGCCACGCCAAGGTGAAACCCAAAATCTGACAATGCGGTGACCCTGTCAGGGTCGGCACCGGCAAGAACCGCTCCACTCCTGCAGGCTCCCCTTATCAGCACCGCTGTTTTGGCCTGGATCACCGCCATGTACTCCTGTTCGGAGAGATCTATTTTCCCCTTTTTGTCCAGCTGATCGATCTCCCCCTGGGACATGGCCTCGGTGATGCCCGCCACGATGTCAATAATGTCAGGCTTCCTGGTCAGGGCTGCAATGGAGAGGGAACGGGCCAAAAGAAAATCCCCGGTAAGTACCACACCGGCTGCTCCCCAGGTGAGATGGGCGGCACGCTTTCCCCGTCTCATCTCCGCCTCATCCACCACATCATCGTGGAGCAGGGTGGCTGCGTGGAGGTATTCAAATATGGTGGAAAACCGTATGACATCATGGTCTGTACAGCGACACATCCGGGCACTCAACACCATCATCAGGGGCCGAAGCCGCTTGCCGCCGCTGAACAGCAGATGACCGGCAATGTCAGAGACAAGTGCCAGGCGGGGGGCTAAATTATCAGCCAGGGCCTTTTCAATCCCTGCAAGATCTCCTGCCACTGACGACAATATCTCTTCTTTGAGGATTTTCCGCTTCCCCGTCATACCGCCTCCCCTGCCAGGTCATACTCGTGGGTTTCTGTGATGGTCACATCAACAAAGGTTCCTATTTCAAGACCTGTTCCGTAGATAAAAGTGATACCGTCAACATCAGGGGCCTGGAAGCGTGTTCGGCCGAGGTATATTCCCTCATCGGGATTCTCCTCCACCAGAACGGAACAGGTCTTGCCAAAGTGCTTTTCATTGATCGTTTCCGATATTTTCACCTGTTCTGCCATTAGCACATCATACCGCTGGGTGGCAAGCTCTTTTGAAACATGGTTCTTTAGCCGATGGGATCCGAGATCTTCGGAATCGGAATAGGTAAACACCCCCACATGGTCAAAGGCAATGCGTTTAATAAAGCGGTGCAGAACCTGGAAGTCGGCCTCCGTCTCCCCGGGAAAACCGGTGATCAAGGTGGTCCGGAGGGCAGCTTTGGGGTCCAGCCTTCTGATCAAGGCAAACAGGGAATAAAGGTCCTCTTCGGTGTAGTGACGTCCCATTTTTTTCAGCACAGGGGAGCTGGCATGCTGAACAGGAACATCATAATAGGAACAGACGTTGTCCAGCCGTGCCATGGTTTTGATGATTTTTTCGCTGAGGGAGGAGGGGTGGGTATAGAGAAGCCTGATCCACACCGTTTCATCTCTGCAGACTTCCCTGGCCTTGTGGGATATCCTGGTAAGGATGTCGGACAATTCGGTGTCCCACCCAAGGTCGGAACCGTAATCCGTTGTGTTCTCCCCCACCAGGATCAGTTCCTTTACCCCCCTTGAAAAGAGGTGTTCCGCTTCAGCCACAATATCCTCCACGGAGCGTGACCGCTGTAATCCTCTGAGTTCGGGGATAATGCAATAGGTACACTTCCTGTCGCACCCTTCGGAAACCTTGACAAAGGCCGAATAATCCAGGGTCAATTCCCGGGGATGGGGGAACCCCTGGAAATCGCGGTCCAGGATATCGGGAAACAGGGTAAGAATTTTTTCACCTTCTCCTTCCACTGCCTGAACAATGGCATCAACGGCCCCTGTACCCAGGAAGGCATCCACTTCGGGAAGGGAAGATGCAAGGGTGTCCTCCTTGAACCGCTGGGCCAGGCAGCCGGTGACGATGAGCCGCCGGCATTCTCCTGTTTTCTTATGATCGGCCAGTTCGAGGATCGTATCAACAGCCTCCTCGGAGGCTGATGATATGAAACCACAGGTATTGACAATGATCGCTTCCGCCCGGGCAGGGTCATGGGAAATTTCATGACCCTGTGCCACCAGTCTCCCCAGCATGGTCTCGCTGTCGATCTGGTTTCGCGAACACCCGAGGCTTTCAAGAAAGACCCTCATCTATAGCGACTTTGCCATGATATCACCGAGGAGTTTGCTGAAACGGGAGGGATTGTCAATCTTCCCCCCTTCGCTGACCACGGCCAGATCAAAGAGCAGATCGCTGTAGTCGGTGAGCACCGGATTGGTGGTATCGGTTTCAAAAAGTTTTTTTATCTTTTCCATGACAGGATGGTTAATGTTCAGCTCCAGGGAGCGTTTCTGTTCCGGTGCTTCCTGGCCCGACGCCTTGAGGATTTTCTCCATGTAGGCGCTCATACCGAAATCATCTCCTGACAGACAGGCAACGGAATCGGTGAGCCGCTTGGAGACCTGAACGTCCTTGACCTTACCGTCGAGCTTCTCCTTGATAAAATCAAACAGGGCCGTGTATTCGTCTTTTTTGGTCTCGTCCACTTTATCCAGCTCAAGATCACCCTTTTCAGCGCTCTTCAGCTTCTTCTCCTTGTACTCGGGCAGGGACTGGGTGACCCATTCGTCCACGGGATCGGTCATGATAAGGACCTCGTAATCCTTGGCCTTGAGGGACTCGATCAGGGGGCTGTTCATCAGGGCATTGAAATTCTCACCGGTGATGTAGTAGATCTCTTTCTGCCCTTCTGCCATGTTTTCGATGTATTCGTCCAGGGAGACATAATTGCCCTCGGATTTGGTTGTCTTGAACCGGAGCAGTGAGGCAAGCCTGTCCTTGTTTTCAAAATCCGTTGGCAGGCCGGCCTTTAACGCCTGGCCGAACTCGTTGTAGAACTCTTCGTACTTCTCCTTGTCCATGGCTTCCAGCAGGGCAAACACCTTTTTGACGAGGTTTTTCCGGATGTTTCTCACCAGCCGGTCTTCCTGGAGGATTTCACGGCTGACGTTGAGGTTCAGGTCCGGAGCATCCACAACGCCCTGGATAAATCCCAGGTATTCCGGGAG
>DATFJZ010000255.1:0-2774 GCA_035268945.1 Desulfobacteraceae bacterium
GCATTGTACTCAAAGGCAACCGATGGGCCCGTTTTTTTCACCATATCCTGGAAAGAAGCCCTGGTCAGCGCTTCCCTGGAAAACAGCTCCTCTTTGACCTGTACCGTTATCCTGGCCGTCATCTTCACAAGAAAGGCATCCTCTGAGATCTTCCGGGAACAATCAAAAATGTCCAGGGTCTCTCCATTGCCAAGGGTCTCTTTTTTCACCAACTCTTCTTCCATACGCCTGTTTTTCCTTAAAACAGCTCCAGCTGCTTTGCTTTTGGTTGTTTGTTCTTGAATCTGCCGCCCTTGAACTGGTAAGCTTTGAGCTGCTCTTCTATATCCGATAAAAATCGGGATTTAACACTCTTCTTTACCGCCCCAAAGACCGTCCTCTTTTTTGCATAGGCGAGACAGAGCAGATCCTTTGCCCTTGTCATGGCCACATAAAATAGCCGCCTCTCCTCATCCATATCCTCAACCCCCTTTCCCCTCCCGGCATAGGGCAGAAGCCCCTGTTCACAGCCTGTGACAAACACCACGGGAAACTCCAGCCCCTTGGCCCCGTGGATTGTCATCAACGAGACCTTTTCCGCGCCGGGTTCAATGCTTTCGGTATCCCCGTCAAGGGCCAGGCTGTCAAGAAAGGCTGTCAGGCCTCCGGTGCAGCCTTGGGCATGGAGGAGAAGCCGGTTATAGGCCGCCGCTCCGGTTTCACTCTGACGAAGTACCCCAGTGATACCGCTCTCTCCGGCCAGAATCTCAAGGGCCTCTTCAGGCTGCCTGCCTTGAGCAGCCAGGCCAAATCGTTCAAGTTCGGCACAGGCCCGGGAGATGTTTTTCCGGATATGGCTTCCAATGCCCGTTAAGGGGGTTTGGACCAAGAGGTCAGAGGGCCCACCGGCCGGCCTGTCAAGGGTGTAAAACCACTGCCTGAGTTTCTCCTTGGTCTTGTTTCCCGCCCCGGCCTCCATGTGATCGAGGAGAATTTCAAGGTCAAACACCGTCCAGCGCTGCACGGCGATACGGACAAGGGCCATGAGCTCTTTGATCCCCTGCTGTGCAACGAGGTTCTCCCGGTCTGCCGTCTGGAAGGGAATTCCAGCCTTTTCAAAGGCTCTTGCAAACAGTTGGGACTGTTTCCGGGTCCTGTAGAGCACAGCAAAATCGGAAAAAGAGTATCCCCGGCCTGAACCGTGGTCGGCCTTTCCCGCATCCATGGAAAAAAGCGAGATGCCTCCCACAAGGTTTTCGATCTTTTTGCCCACGACAGCTGCCTCGGCCCGGTCGGATGCGGCTTCCAGAATCTCTACCCTGGCCCGGCCCTCCACCCGTGACGAGAGTTTTTCCTTCTCTCCGTTCTTTTCTGCCCGGGTGATCATCTGGAACGACGCATCGAGGATGGTCTGGGTGGACCGGTAGTTCCGGGTTAAAACGATCTTCACCGCATCGGGGTAATCGTCCATGAATTTTCTGAAATACCGGTTGTCCGATCCCCTGAACCCGTATATGGACTGGTCCGGGTCACCGATGACGGTCAACCCCTTCCCCTCGTCTGCCAGCAGCCTTACCAGGCGATACTGGCCCAGGTTGATATCCTGGTACTCATCGACAAAAATGCGTGAAAACCGCTGCTGCATCGCCAGGAGGAGCCGGCCCTCTCGTTTCATCAGGGCCAGAACCATCACCAGGAGATCTTCGAAATCCACAAGATTCAGGGAAACCATCAGCCTGTTGTACTCGGCCCAGACCCTTTTGAGAACGGCCGCCTCTTCCGGACCGGCCAGGTCACCGAGATCGTCTTCCAGCGAGAGGCAGTGCTGTTTCGCCGTTGCCATGATCTGATCCACCCTGTCAAAGGCCGGGTTTGACCGGGAGTTCCCGTATCCGACATTCAAACAGGCCTGTTTGAGCAGCTCTTTTCTCACCGTCTCGTCGGCAATACTGGATTGGAAATCACCGTGATGCTTTAAAACCTTCAGGCAAAAGGCGTGGAAGGTCGAGGCGGCCACCTCTGTTCCGGCTCCTGGAACGGCCTTTTGGATCCTCTCTTTCACCTCGCCTGCAGCCCTGTTCGTAAATGTCAGTACAAGGACGGCACCGGGATCGACCCCTTCTTCAGCCACCAGGTGCTTTATCTTCTCAATGATGGTTCTTGTTTTTCCCGTCCCGGGACCGGCCTCGATGATCAGGGGCCTGTCGGCAACGGCAAGGGCCCGGCCCTGTTCATCGTTCAGCGTCACGTCGAGCAAAGGAGGGGGGAGCTTTTCAGCAGCAAAAGCCAAAGCAGCCCTTCCAGACTCTTTTGTAGTGGCGTTTTTTTTCCTGGCCGGCGGCTTTTTCACAGAGGCCGGTTTTCCATGAACAGGAAACAGCTCGGGTTCCCCAAGGAGTACTTCCTTTTCCCCGTCATCGAAGAGACTCACCCTGCCGTACTCTCCGTCAAATCCGGGGGAGATCTTCACCGCCCCCTTTCTCATCCTGGCAATCGCCTCGGCAAGCAGGGGGATGCCGGCCTTTTCGATCTCATCCCTTCTTTTTTCAAGGAGGATGGCAAGTTCCGGACCAAGGAGCGCAAGGGCCTTGTTGTAGAAGCCTGCCACCTTTTTGGTTTTTGGGCCCACACCGCAGATTTCAGAGAGAAGACCGACCAGGGGCACCATGCTCTGGTACCCCTGCCTGGTGTCGGGGAGATACCCTTCTGGCCGCGTGGCAAGCTGCTGCACCCTGTTCAGAACCCCAGGGGTCAAGGGCCGCCGGCATTGGGGACAGAGCCCGTTACTGGCCATT
>DATFJZ010000256.1:0-5042 GCA_035268945.1 Desulfobacteraceae bacterium
ATGTCACCGTCTCCAAGGGAACAAAGGGAAAACAGAAGGTGACGATCACTCCTGCCGATGTGGGTGAGAAAAAAGAGTACATGATACCCAAGGGACGCCATGTCAATGTTTACGACGGTGATTATGTCAAGGCCGGTGAACAGCTCATCGGAGGCAGCGCCAATCCCCAGGATATCCTCAACATCAAGGGGGAAGTGGCCCTGGCCCGTTATCTGGTGGATGAGGTACAGGAGGTGTACCGGCTCCAGGGAGTCAGAATCAATGATAAGCACATCGAGGTGATCATCAGCCAGATGATGAGACGGGTCAAGATTCTGGAGGTGGGAGATACGGACTTTATCCCCGACGAGCAGGTGGACCGGGCCAGGTTTGCCGAGGTGAACCGTTCCGTGGTCCTCGAGGGCGGCGAGCCGGCCAGGGGAGAACCGTTGATTCTTGGTATCACCAAGGCGTCGCTTTCCACGGACAGTTTCATCTCGGCCGCCTCGTTCCAGGAAACAACCAAGGTGCTCACCGAGGCCAGCATGCAGGGCAAAAAAGATGTGCTCATGGGGCTCAAGGAAAATGTGATCATGGGCCGATTGATTCCCGCAGGAACCGGCTTTCCAGGGTACAGGAACACCGAGATCGAGTCAGCAGAACCGGTGGTAGTGTAAAATGCCGGTTCTGTGCCGGGCAGTATGGGAAAGCAGTAAATATGGGAAAGCAGTAAAACAGATACGACTTTGGTGACATATGCAACCCGGAAAACTACCAAAAGGCCGGTCGGATGGTGGATCTTGTTCTTTTTTACGGCCCGGAAAACCAGAGCTGTGATTTGATTTCCGGAGCGTGATCCTGATACCGGCCATGGGAAGGAAGGGGGGGCAGGTTTTTTTGATATTGTGCTCAATGCCAATGGTGACGGAATTGCTGTTTCCAAGAAAAAGACTTGACAAAATCAGTGATTATGTATAAAAATTGTTCATTTTGTCACACAAGAAGATTCAAATCATTCCACAAGGATCATAAGGAGAACTATCAAGGTATGCCAACCATTAATCAATTGGTGAGAAAAGGAAGAGTGAAGGCAGAGAAAAAGCAAGGTACGCCTGCCTTAAAGGGCGGTCCCCAGAAGAGGGGCGTTTGTACCAGGGTTTATACCTCCACCCCCAAGAAGCCCAACTCGGCACTTCGAAAAGTTGCCAGGGTGAGGCTGACAACAGGCATGGAGGTTGCCGCGTATATTCCCGGCATGGGTCATAACCTCCAGGAACACTCTGTTGTACTGGTTCGCGGGGGCAGGGTAAAGGATCTGCCAGGTGTGCGGTATCACATTGTCAGGGGAACGCTGGATACCCTTGGCGTTGAGGACAGGAAGCAGGGACGGTCCAAGTACGGAGCGAAGAAACCCAAATAGCCGCTGGCGGCTGCCAGTTGCCTGGGGAGTACTGAGTCCCAAATACCAATAGGTGCAAATAACAGATCCCGGGTCAAAGAAATTATAGCCGGTTGAAGATTGTCGTTTGTGATTGTATTGGGATATTTTGAATCAGAATCATAATTTGGTGAATATATGGCAAGAAAAAAAAATGTGGCAAATTATTTGATGGAAAGTGCAAAACAGGGAAATTCCCACGTCAATAAGCTGGTCAATTGCGTGATGCGGGACGGCAAGAAGAGTATTGCCGTTCGGGTGGTAAACGATGCCCTGGGGATTGTCGAAGAGAAAACCGATGAATCGGCGCTGGCAGTATTTGAAAAAGCCGTTGACAACATAAGGCCCGCCGTGGAAGTCAAATCCAGGAGGGTCGGTGGTTCCACCTATCAGGTGCCCACTGAAATAAAGAGCACACGAAGAACCGCCCTTGCTTTCCGGTGGCTGTTGAAGTTCAGCCGGGCAAGATCGGAAAAGGGGATGGCAAACAAGCTCGCCTCCGAGCTGATGGATGCGTTCAACGAGCGCGGTGGTGCTGTGAAAAAGCGTGAGGATACCCACAAAATGGCAGAAGCCAACAAGGCCTTTGCCCATTTCAGGTGGTAGCATATTATTAAAGAAATGTCCTGTTAATAGTTTCAGGGAGGAATTTTTACAATGGCAAAAGAGAAATTTGAGCGGAACAAACCGCATGTGAACATTGGAACCATCGGTCACATCGACCATGGCAAGACAACCCTTACCGCTGCCATTACCAAGCACGCAGGGTTGAGAAGCGGCGGAAACTTTATTCCCTTTGATGAGATCGACAAGGCTCCCGAAGAGCGTGAACGTGGTATCACCATTGCCACGGCCCACGTGGAGTATGAGACATCGGCCCGTCACTACGCCCATGTGGACTGCCCCGGCCATGCCGACTACATCAAGAACATGATCACCGGTGCGGCCCAGATGGACGGTGCGGTTCTGGTTGTCAGTGCCGATGACGGCCCCATGCCCCAGACAAGGGAGCACATCCTCCTGGCCCGCCAGGTCGGTGTTCCAAGCATTGTTGTGTTTCTCAACAAATGTGACATGGTGGATGATGAGGAGCTCATCGAGCTGGTGGAGATGGAGCTGCAGGAACTTCTGGATAAATACGAGTTCCCCGGCGAAGACACCCCCATCATCCGGGGCAGTGCCCTCAAGGCCCTGGAAAACGATGATGTGGACAGTGAAGATGCCAAGCCGATTTTTGAGCTTCTCGATGCCCTGGACTCATGGGTTCCCGAGCCCGAGCGTGATACGGAAAAGACCTTTCTCATGCCCATCGAGGATGTGTTCAGTATTTCCGGCCGTGGCACCGTTGTCACCGGCAGGATCGAGCGCGGTATTATCAAGACCGGCGAGGAGATCGAACTGGTGGGTATCCGCAAGACAACCAAGACCACCTGCACCGGTGTTGAGATGTTCCGCAAACTTCTTGACGAGGGCAGGGCAGGCGACAACGTCGGTCTTCTCCTTCGGGGAACCAAGCGGGATGCCGTGGAAAGGGGCCAGGTCGTTGCCAAGCCCGGTACCATCACCCCCCACACCAGGTTCCACGCGGAGATTTATTGTCTGAGCAAGGAAGAAGGCGGTCGTCACACTCCGTTCTTTTCCGGGTACAGGCCCCAGTTCTTCTTCAGAACAACGGATATTACAGGGATATTGACCCTGGCTGAGGGCGTTGAAATGATCATGCCCGGTGATAACGCCAGCATCACAGCCGAACTTATTGCACCCATAGCCATGGAAAAAGAGCTTCGGTTTGCAATCAGGGAGGGTGGCCGTACGGTTGGTGCCGGTGTTATTGGTGAAATAATCGAATAAAATGTAAGGGGTGTTGTGTGGATAGAGTTATGATCGTTCTTGCATGTACCGAGTGCAAAAGAAAGAATTATACAACGACGAAGAACAAGCGAAAGACTCCTGACAAGCTTGAAATGCAGAAGTATTGCAGATTCTGCCAAAAACATCTCCCCCACAGAGAGGGAAAGAAATAGGTAGTTGTCAGTGAATTTCAGGCGGTAATCCGTCATGCAGGCCAGTAGCTCCAATTGGCAGAGCGCCGGACTCCAAATCCGGATGTTGGGGGTTCGATTCCCTCCTGGCCTGCCATTTATATGAATTATGCATTAGCGTATCCCCTTCCGGGAAGCCTGAAAAAGAGGAGTTTTGATGGCACGTTTACAAAAGAAAAAACCGGCAACGGCAGCGGGAAAAACCAAGAAGAGAGAAAAACCGTCCGGCTCCACCACTTCTCCAGGCAATGAGGGGACTTCGACTCCTGCAAACCAGCAGGGCAAGGCCAATGTCAGGTCAAAGATTGCTTCGAAAGTCACTGCTTCCCCTGCAGATCGGGAGAATTTTGTTCAAAAGGGTCTCCTCTTTTTTCGAGAAGTCCGAAGCGAGCTGAAAAAGGTAACCTGGCCTACGAGAAAGCAGGCTGCTGGTTCCACAGTGGTTGTTATTGTTCTTGTCTTTATTATTTCCGCTTTTCTGGGTGTGGTTGATTTCGGCCTTTCGAAACTGGTTCAGATTGTCCTTGCATAGAAAAGGGGTGTACTGTGGCTAAACGATGGTATGTTGTTCATGTCTATTCCGGATTTGAGCAGAAAGTGAAGCTTTCCCTGGAAGAGAGAATCTCAACCCTTAATTTTTCAGATAAGTTCGGGGATGTCCTTGTGCCCACCGAGCACGTGGTTGAGCTTGTAAACGGAAAAAAGCGCGAATCCTCCCGTAAATTTTACCCTGGCTACATACTTGTGAATATGGAACTCAACGATGAGACGTGGCATGTGGTAACATCCACGGCAAAGGTTACCGGATTCCTCGGCGGCAAAAACAGGCCGACACCGATCAGCGACAGGGAAGCCAACGAGATTATCAGCAGGATGGAACAGGGCAAAGCCAAACCCCAGCCGAAATACTCCTTCGACGTTGGCGATGATGTCCGGGTCACAGACGGTCCGTTTACCAGTTTTAACGGAACCGTTGAAGAGGTGAATCACGAAAAGGGTAAGCTCAAGGTGTTTGTCAGTATATTCGGCAGGGCAACCCCGGTGGAGTTGGATTTCGTCCAGGTAACCAGGACTTAAAATTAAAATTCAAAATAATGTGTCAGGAGTAAACGAACATGGCAAAAAAAGTGATGGCGCAGATAAAACTTCAAGTCGAGGCTGCCAAGGCAAATCCATCTCCGCCGATTGGACCGGCTCTTGGTCAGCACGGCGTTAATATAATGGATTTCTGCAAGGCGTTCAACGCCAGGACAGCAAATGATGCAGGGTCGATCATTCCGGTGATCATAACCGTCTTTCAGGACAGGTCATTTACATTTATAACCAAAACACCGCCGGCATCCATGCTTTTGAAGAAATCTGCAAAAATTGCCAAGGGGTCGGGTGAACCTCATCTGAACAAGGTTGGCAAGATTACCCGGGATCAGCTTGAAGAGATCGCCAATATTAAGATGGAAGATTTGAACGCAGCCAGTCTTGATGCTGCAGTTTCGATCATCGCTGGTACAGCCAGAAGTATGGGGTTGGAAGTAGTTTAACACTGAAAGGAGTGAGTGACCAAAAATGCCGAAGCACGGTAAAAA
>DATFJZ010000257.1:0-3370 GCA_035268945.1 Desulfobacteraceae bacterium
GTGGCAGGAAGTTCTGCGGGTATGGACAGAACTTCCGCCGATAACATGGGGATGCTGGCAACGGTGATCAACAGCCTTGCACTTTCCGATGCCCTGGAAAAGCACGGTGTTCCCACCCGGGTTCAGTCGGCCATTGCAATGAACAAGATTGCCGAGCCCTTCATTCCCAAAAAGGCCGACCGCCATATGGAAAAGGGCAGGGCCGTTATTTTTGCCGCAGGTACGGGAAATCCCTACTTTACCACGGACACCGCCGCGGTGCTCAGGGCCCAGGAGATCAATGCCCAGATCCTCTTCAAGGCCACCCAGGTGGACGGTCTCTATGACAAGGATCCGGCCGTGCATAAGGATGCCCGGTTTATCCAGCAGATTTCCTACATGGAGGTGCTGGAGAAACAGCTCCAGGTGATGGACATGACTGCCATCTCCCTTGCCATGGACAACAACCTTCCCCTCCAGGTGTTTGATCTGCACACAACGGACAATATCTGCAGAGCTGTTTGCGGAGACAAAATCGGTACCCGGATCTACAACAATTAAGACCGCTGGAAATCAAAAAATCCACCATCCCGCTGGTCTTTTGGCCGGTTTTCTGCTTTACGTCCATGGACACATTTTTTCATAAATTCCCATGGACTTGCCTTGGATACCGACCAAAGATCTGCGCCCCGGGAGGATTTGTTTATTTTCCACGGCCTAAAACAGCAAAAGGGTGATGATGACTATGATTAATACAGTGTTCCAGGAAACCAGGGATAAGATGGCCCGGTCCATTGCCTCCCTCGAAAAAGAGCTGACAAGGGTCAGGACGGGAAGGGCATCCCTTTCCATGCTCGACGGTGTCAAGGTTGACTATTACGGAACTGCCACTCCCCTGAACCAGATGGCATCCATTGCTGTGCCGGAAAGCAGGCTTCTCACTGTTCAGCCCTGGGATGTTACCGTCCTCAAGAGTGTGGAAAAGGCGATTTTAAAGGCCAACCTAGGGCTTACCCCTTCCAATGACGGCAAGATCATCAGAATTTCCATCCCCCCCCTCACCGAGGAGCGGCGAAAGGAGATTGTCAAGGGTGTTAACCAAACCTGTGAAGATTACAAGGTTGCCATCCGAAATGTCAGACGGGATGCCAATGATGATCTCAAATCCTTTCAAAAGGAGGGGGAGATCTCCGAGGACGACAATTTTAAAGCCCAGAAGAAGATCCAGGAGATAACAGACGAGCATGTAAACAAGATTGATGCTCTCTATGAGGCAAAAGAAAAGGAGATCCTTGAGTTCTGATCCCCAGGCACCCTTGCTTGATCCTGCCCGGTTACCCGGACATGTGGCCGTTATCATGGATGGCAACGGCAGGTGGGCCCAAAAAAAATTGTTGAACCGTGTCCGGGGACATGAACAAGGGACCGAAACGGTGCGTACCATTGTGGATGCCTGCTGCGGATTCGGTATCGGATACCTGACCCTTTACGCCTTTTCCACGGAAAACTGGGCAAGGCCTCAAAGGGAAATTTCAGCATTGATGCGTCTGCTGAAAAAATTTGCCCTTTCGGAGCGGGCCGAGTTCATGGAAAAGAATATCCGGCTCAATGTCATTGGTCAGAAAGAGAGATTGTCCGACGATGTTGTCAAAGAGCTGGATATTTTTATGGACAAAACACAGCACAACACCGGTCTGGTGGTGACCCTTGCCCTGAGTTACGGCGGCAGAGAGGAGATAACCCGGGCAGCTAGGCAGCTGGCGGAAAAGGCGGTCAGTGGGACCATTGGCCTGGACGACATCTCCGAGGCCAGTGTTTCCGATCATCTTTACACCCGGGGCATGCCTGACCCTGATCTTCTTATTCGTACCAGCGGTGAGATGCGGCTCAGCAATTTCCTCCTGTGGCAGTCTGCATATGCTGAAATATTTATTACAGATACTCTGTGGCCTGATTTTAGCAAAAAAGAGTTTGCCGGTATTCTCAAGGAGTATCAGGCTCGGGACCGCAGGTTTGGAAAGGTTGTATGCACCTCAAACGATGGCTCACAGCACTAGTCCTTATCCCCCTTGTCTTTCTGATTGTTCTGAAGGGGACCCCCCTTCTCTTTTCACTTCTCATGGCGGCGGCGACATTTTTCGGCATGACCGAGTACTTTTCACTCTTTGCCGGTGAGGGTGAACTTCCAAAAGCCATCAGGCTCCTGGCCCATGGAGCCTCCCTGACAATCATTGCCGGAGCCCATGCCGGGTCTGCTCAACTGGTACTGCTCCTCACTGCCATGAATGTCCTGGCCCTGTCTCTTCTCGTGGTGACCACCTTTTCCGACAATTCCCCCGGCCTGGATGCTGTTTTCAAGCAGGTTCACGGTGTGGTCTACATCCCCCTTTTCCTCGCCCTGCTTGTTTTTATTCGAAACTCTGAAAACGGTGCCCTGTGGGTGATATGGCTCTGGCTGATCATTGGTGCCAGCGACACGGCCGCTTTTTACGGAGGCAGGCTTATGGGAAAACACCCCCTGGCCCTGGCGGTGAGCCCGAAAAAAACCATTGAAGGCGCTGGGGCCGGTCTTGCTGCGGCTTTGGCCGTGGGGATCGGATTCTGTCTGTTTTTTCTGCCCCATATCGCCCTTTTTCCGGCGGCCGTTTTTGCCGTAACAGCTGCCGCATTCGGCCAGGTGGGGGATCTGTACGAGTCTGCCATGAAAAGGGCCTGTGACATCAAGGATTCCGGTTCGATCCTTCCCGGACACGGGGGCGTGCTGGACAGGCTGGACGGCCTTCTCTTTGCCGTTCCTGTTGCCTATCTGTTCAAGGTGTTTCTTCTATGAAGCGCCTTGCCATCCTCGGTTCCACCGGTTCCATCGGCAAAAGTGCCCTCGAGGTGGCTGCAATGCATCCCCATCGTTTCGATGTTGTCGTGCTTGCCGCTGCCACCAGTGCGGACCTTCTCTTTGATCAGATCCTACGGTTTCACCCGGAGCTTGCCGTGGTGATTGATGAACCCACGGCAAACCGGCTTGAAACCATGATCCATGATTACGGGGCAGGGAGGATCAAGACCAGGATCGCCTTTGGTGATGACGGGTACGATCAGGCGGCCTCCCATGGGGGCGTGGATACGGTTCTTCTGGCCATGGTCGGCGCTGCCGGGTTACCGCCGGCCCTTGCCGCCATCGATGCCGGCAAGCAGATCGCCCTGGCCAACAAGGAGACCCTTGTCATGGCAGGGGATCTTGTCATGGAACGGGCACAAAAAAAGGGTATCCGGATTCTTCCGGTGGACAGCGAGCACAGTGCCATATTCCAATGCCTTGCCGGAAACTGTCAAAAGGACTTTAAAAAGGTTTTTTTAACGGCATCCGGCGGTCCCTTTCGATCCACTCCGGCCG
>DATFJZ010000258.1:0-3080 GCA_035268945.1 Desulfobacteraceae bacterium
TCCGGAAAACCTCCCCCTTCTTCCGCCGACCTTCCAAGCTGCAGAACGGCCTGAAAACAGAAAGAGGCTTCAAAACGTTAGTTCTCTTCGGTTTCCATTACGTTCCGGCTGCGGTAGGCACCGCAATCGGGACATGCCGCATGGGGAAGCTTTGACTCCTGGCACTCTGGACAGACGGTGATGGTGGGGGCGGAAACCTTCTGATGCGTGCGCCGTTTTCTGCCCCTGCTCTTGGATATTTTCTGCTTTGGTACAGCCATTTTTTACCTCTCCTAACTATCTAATTTATTTAAACATATACGAATAAAATATTTTACATATAAACACATCTATTTAATTTATTTATCGTTGTTTGTCAAGACAATTTTTGCCGGAGCACACCCCCAAAGAGAACTTGATTTCCCCGGTGTTTCCCTGTATAGTTCAGGATTTGCCAAGACAGTCGCCCCTGGCACTGCTGGAGGCGTAAAAACGACAGGGGGCAGCAGCTGCGCTGCCCATCTGTTCTTCAATACATTTAGGAGAAAACATGGACACCACGGTCACACGATTTCCACCCAGCCCCACGGGGTATCTTCACATTGGCGGGGCTCGAACGGCCCTTTTCAACTGGCTCTACGCCAGGCAGAACAGGGGAACATTTGTCCTGCGAATCGAGGACACCGACGAGGCCAGATCCACCAAGGCCTCGGTTGATGCCATCTTTGAGTCCCTCCAGTGGCTTGGCATCGACTGGGACGAAGGCCCGTTCTTCCAGACAGAACGGTACGAAATTTACAAAGAATACATTGAAAAACTTGTTGCATCCGGCCAGGCCTACTACTGCACCTGCACCGCCGAAGCGGTCGATGCCATGCGGGAAGAGGCAAAGGCCCTGGGCAACAAGCCCATGTACAACAACAAATGCCGGGAGCTGAACCTGGAAAAAGGGGAAAACAGGGTGGTCCGACTCAAGACCCCGGCCATGGGAACCACCGTTGTCGAGGATGTTGTCAAGGGGGCAACGGCCTTCCAGAACAGTGAAATCGATGACTTCATCATCCAGCGCAGTGACGGCAGCCCCACTTACAACCTGGCCGTTGTGGTGGACGATCTCACCATGGGGATCAACACCATCCTCCGGGGAGACGACCACCTGGTCAACACCCCCAAGCAGATCCTGCTCTACAAAGCCCTGGGGGCAGATCTTCCCGTCTTCGGCCACGTCCCCATGGTGCTGGGGTCGGACAAAACCCGGCTGAGCAAGCGCCACGGCGCCATGTCGGTCAGCGAATACAGGGATATGGGCTTTTTGCCCGATGCCATGCTCAACTACCTTGTCCGGCTCGGCTGGTCCTTTGGGGACCAGGAGTTTTTCACAAGAGAGGAGCTCATTGAAAAATTCACCCTGGACAACCTCGGCAGATCCCCTTCCATGTTTGATGTTGAAAAACTCTACGCCCTCAACGCCAAGCATATCCAGGCCAAGACCCCGGAAGAGCTTGCCCTGCAGCTGATCCCCTTTTTGGAACAGCGTGGGGTTATTGCAGAAAACAGTGAATGCCTGCACCTGGCCGTCAAAACCCTCCAGACAAGGAGTCGAACCCTTGTGGAAATGGCCGACAGCGCCCTGTTCTATTTTAAGGAGACCGTTGTTTTTGATGAAAAAGCGGCCAAAAAGTTTCTCAAGCCGGCAACCCTTGAGCCGCTGCAGAAATCCGCCGATGCCATCGATGCCCTGGACACCTTCACCGAAGCCTCCCTGGAAAACGCCTTTAAAAGCGTTATGGAAGCAACCGATCTGAAATTCGGCAAGATCGCCCAGCCAGTCAGGGTGGCCCTCACCGGCACCACCGTCAGCCCGGGGATCTTTGAGATGATCCTTGCCCTGGGCAAAGAGAAAACCGTGGCGAGGATCCGGCGGGCATGTGAAACCATAGAGGTGTAGTTCTCCCGGGCAGGCCCGACCATGACTTCGGCCAAAGCCATTGATTCGTGGACCAACGGAGCCAGTCAGCCGGCAGGGTTTGGGAAGTTTTGTACCATGATCAAGGCCGCCGGGTAAGGTTATTTCTCAAAAAGGATGCCGCAATACCCCACAAAACTGCTGTCCGGGTTCTTCTCGTAGCTTGTGGCGTAGTCAAGGCTGACACTCCTGACTGCGCCCATCCTCTCCGCCGCTGCCACGGCCGCCGCCGCCGCCCCGGCACAGCAGAGGTTGTGGTTCTTTTCTGCCTGGGCAACCACAGCGTCTGCATCCATGGCAAGGAGTGCGTCAACACCCGCTTTGTCATTGGTATTTTTCACCCATTCATGGGCTTTTTCCCCTGTGCCGGCGGGGGTGAATCCAAACCCGGCCCCGTAATGGGTCATGTCCGTTGAACCGATAACGGCAATATCAAGACCAAGGCTCTCTGCCTCTTCCACGGCGGCCCTGCCGATCTCCCCCGCCACAGGGGAAGGAGGAACCCCCACGGGCACAATGGAGGCGCCGGGGAAAAAGTGCTTTACAAAGGGCAGCTGGAGCTCAATGGTGTTTTCACCGGGAAAGGAGGAAGGCGACTCTTTTTTCATGGCGCACCGCTGTGCCAGAGCCTTGGCAAGCTCCCCGTGGACGGGGATATCCCCCAGAGGTGTCTCCACGGCCCCGCCGGCCAGGATGCAGGGCGTTGAGCCGGGGTGCATGTGCATGCCAAAGAGGACAACAGCATCCACCCCTTCACGGGCGAGGGAGGCGATCACCCGACAGGCAATGGATCCGGAAAAGTGCCACCCGGCATGGGGAACAATTCCCGCCTTGAAGTTCCCCTTTAAAGCCCCGGATTTGTCGGCAAGAAACGAATCGATCTGAGCTTGACACTCCCCGGCTTTTCCAGGATACCAGGAACCTGCAAAAGCAGCTTTTTTCCTCTCCATGACCCCTCCTTTCAGAGTTTGGTGATTGTGAGTTTATTATGTATAGATCCTCGCAGATGATATAGATCCTCGCAGATGAATTGATACCTTGTTTACCCATTACCATAAGAAACAGACTCAATTCAAATGCTATGAACGATGGTCCAAACACGGGGTTGTCGTTCCGACACTATTTATTATTTGTT
>DATFJZ010000259.1:0-3155 GCA_035268945.1 Desulfobacteraceae bacterium
GCAGGGCTTGAAGTCCCGGATACCGGGGATGTGCTGTTCTGGGGTAAGAGCATGCTTGCCACGCCTCCCCACCGGCGTAATTTCGGCATGATGTTCCAGGAGTTTGCCCTGTTTCCCCACCGCAACGTGTTTGAGAACATCGCCTTCGGCCTTGAAATGAAAAAAGCCTCAAAACAGAGGATCGCCTCCCGGGTCAGTGAGATGCTGGAGCTTGTCTGCCTTGAGGGGTACAGGACACGGCGGGTGGACGAACTCTCCGGCGGAGAGCGCCAGCGGGTGGCCCTGGCAAGAACCCTGGCCCCCAACCCCGAGATTCTCATGCTGGACGAGCCCCTGGGGGCCCTTGACAGGCTTTTGAGGGAGAGGCTCCTTGCCGACCTCTGTCAGATATTGAACAAGACAAGGATCACAACGATTTTTGTCACCCATGACCAGAACGAAGCCTTTGCCGCGGCGGACCTTGTCTCGGTCATGGACCGGGGAGCCATCGAGCAGACCGACTCCCCGGAGCGGCTGTACCAGCGACCGGCCTCCCGGAAAATAACCGATTTCCTGGGCTTTCAGAACATCATCCAAGCCAGGCGGGTGGATAAAGAGCGGGTAACGACCCGGTACGGCGATTTCCTTTCGCCCGATGCCGTGGAGGACAGCGGAAAAACAGGCGGCCAGGTGTCCGATGACATTGATCTGCTGCTCCATCCGGCCTGTGCCGCCCCCCTCTCCAGGGAAGAATACACCACCCGAAGGACCAACAGGATTTCCGGCATGGTTGTGAACACCTTTTTCCAGGGAAGCATTAAAAAGGTTGTTCTGGAAACCGTTCACAAAGAGACCCTCTCCTTTGATCTGCCCGGCTCCACCCCTGTCCCGGAAAAGGGGCAAGAGCTGTTCCTTGCCGTCACAGGGCCTGTATTACTTCCCGCCAGTTAAGGCCCTCGGAAATAAATAATTCCACAATCCGACTTGTCTTTTGGTCCGTCTTCTGCGTTGCGCCGGTGGGTACATATTCCAATATGCTCCCACCGGTGCGCCTTGAATACAGACCAAAATCCTACGTCCTATGGAGAAATTATTTATTTCCGAGGGCCTAAAACCGAGACAATATCCCCCCGGGTTCTCATGATGCCCAAAATGGAGAGGATGCGGCTGTATTGGGCATCGGAGAGGTTCCGCTGGGCTTTGACAAGAAGGGTGTTGGCATCCATCATGTCAACGGAATCGGCCATGCCGTGTTTGAACTGCATCTGGACGGCCTTGAAATTCTCCCTGGCCGACTTTAGCTCGTCCTCCAGGGTCCTGGCAACGCTGACAGCGGTTCGGTAATCCAGCCATGCGCTTTTGGCTTCCAGAACAATGCCCTTTTTTTTCGTCTGCAGGGCCAGGTCTGCCTTGCGTCTGTCTGCCAACGCCTTGCTGACATCGGCGGACCTCAATCCCCCGTCAAACAGGGTAAATGTCAGGTTGGCCTCAATGGAGCTGTTTTCGGTGTCGGAGCTGGTATGCACCGGTTGGTCAAATTCAATACGGGTATTGGAATAGGTGCCCTCCACGGAGAGGGTTGGCCAGTAGGCTCCCTTGGTGTAGCGGATGCTTTTTTCGGCAATAGCCAGGGTGGTTTCCGCTGCCTGGATTTCAGCCCTGTGCTCCAGGGCCTGGGTTTTCAGGGCCTCAAAGGAGTAGACAAAATTGTCCAGTTCCCGGACATGTCCTTCAGAGAGGGTGAAATTTTCTTCCAGGTTGACAAGTCTTTCAAGGGATGCCCTGGCAAGGTTTAAGCCGTTTGATGATTGCACAAGGGCCGTCTTGGCCCCTGACAATTCGGCCTCTGCCCTGAAAAGGGCCGTCTTGGTGACCTGTCCCACATTGAGTCGTTCATTGACAGCGTGCCTGTGTTTTTCCAGGCGTTTCACGTCGCTTCTGGCGATTTCCACGTGCCGCTTCGCACTGAGTATCCGGTAAAAGGCCTGGGACACCTGGAGGATATAGTCGGACTTGACAGCCTTGAGGGCAAAACCCTTCTCCCGGATGGTCTCCCCGGCTATGTTCAGGGCAATGAGCTCTTTGCCGTTCAGGGTGAAGCTCTGGTTGAGTTTCACTCCCCAGGCGTTCATGTCGGGGTTGTTCTGGTCCGGTTCCCGGTATGCAAGGCTGGATCCGAAGGTGGTGGCCCTGGGCATGAGAACAGACAGAGCCCTTTTTTTGTCCTGTTTGGCAATGAAATGGTCATTTTCTGAAATTTTGATCTGTTCTGCGGTTTTGCTGGCAATCCGGCAAACCTCGGGAAGGGTATAATCCCTGTCAGAAGGGTTGGCGTTGATGTCTGATGACAATCCGGTTCCTGGAAAGCCTGCAAAAATAAGGCAGGCAAGAACGTATCGAAAAAAAAGTGGTTTCATTGTGTTCTGTTCCCTGAATCAAGTGGTTCAATAATTTTTTGCCTGTCCGGTATCTGGCCCCGCCGGCACTTTTTGTAAACTCAGACCACCTCAATTAATGGCTGACCGAAAAACCCGTGTTTGGACGAAAACCTGTTCAGCTGCAAGGCGCAAGAAATTTTGAAACCGGAGTGTACTGCAGTACATGAGGATTTCAAAATTTTGCAGCAACGCAGCAGATGGGCAGGTTTTCATCCAAACACCAATTAATACCATCTGCTGTGCAAAGGTCAAGATCTAAAAGTGTTCTCAAAGGCCGCTGCTTTTTTCGTTGGGGTGAATAACGGTGTTGTATTGACGAAGGGGCCGGTTTGTAATAAAAGCAGTAACAGGTTGCGGTACTGGAAATGATGGCTTTTATCAACCTCCTTGCATTTAAAAGGGGATCATGGTAATAAAAACACTATCAAGCAGCACTCTTTCAATGGCAAAAAAAGAACAGCGAACAGAGTCAAAATGTTTCGTTCATTCCTTTGCGGCAGCATGGGAATGACCGACTGGGGCTTGTGCCTGTTTCACATTGGCTGATCGCTGATTTTTCCCGTAAATCGGCAGTTTGTTTCAAAAACCTAACTTTGGCAGGGCCGGTTACACTGTTTCGGCAGCCGGGTTGAAAATTGACAGGTGATGGTATGACAGACAAAGATGAGCTGGTCTCTGAATTAAATTCGCGTATCGAAAAACTGCAGTCCCAGAAAAACAGTCTTTTAAAAGAGATGG
>DATFJZ010000260.1:0-3987 GCA_035268945.1 Desulfobacteraceae bacterium
TGCCGGATGCGGCCCGGGCACTGGGTGCAAAAGCAATACTGCCGACAGACGCGGATGTGGCCAATGCCATTGGTGCCATCACCTCGGATGTGATGGTGCACCGCCAGATCCGCATTACCCCGGGCCACCAGGGCGGATTCATGGTGGAAGGGATTTCCGGCACCCGTCAGTTCAAGGATTTTGGCGCAGCCGATGCCTTTGCCAGAGACACCCTGGTAGAGAAAGTCCGGGAGTCAGGGCGGGCCGCCGGCACCTCCTGCCGCGCTGTCACCTTGTCCATCAAAGACACCGCCCCGAAAACCGCGTCCGGTGATCCCATCTTCATGGAGCGGGTGATCCAGGCCACCCTCACGGGCCGGCCGGACCGGGTGATCCAAAAAGCGATCCCGGCATGAAGTCCCGGCCCGGGAAAAGCCGGGACAGTTACAGCCGAACCATTGCCGCAGCCTGCTTCAGTGTTCAGGCTGTCGGGATCGGCACTTACATCTCTTTTGGGGTATTTTTCAATCCTTTGATGGACGCGTTTGGCTGGTCCCGGGCCGCCATTTCCGGGGCTTCATCCACTGCTTTTTTCTTCGCCGGCCTGTTCAGCATCCTGGTGGGCCAGCTCAACGACCGGTTCGGGCCCCGGGTGCTCATGAGTGTCGCCGCCGTCTTTTTAGGCCTGGGATTCGCCCTGATGTCCCAGGTCTCCACATTGCTCCAGCTCTACCTGGTGTTCGGCCTGGTATTTGGCATCGGATTGTCTGCCGCGGTTGCCTTTGCCCTGATGCTGTGCCTGAAAACCAGGGTCAAACGCTGATTGCGGACCCTTTTTAAGTCAAAAAAACGTTTGCATCCGGGCACCACAGCAACCTCCGACCCCCGCTGACCCCCCACCGAAAACCCGGTGAGATAGTCTTGTCCCAGCGTCATCTTTCGGACCCGGCCCACGGGCACGGTCAGGGTGCCGGTGACTGCCGCCGGAGTCAGGTCCGTGAAGGTCTGATCTTTGGTGTTGGGAATCACGTTGACTCCGTCGTTGTTGGACGCCAGCATGGCTTCATTTAGCCGACATCACCGGCACCTTCAGCATGGCATTCTGGCTGTGCGCACTGCTGACAACATGTGCCATCATTTTGACCTTTTTTTTAAAAGCACCTGGAAAATAGATCTGCCGACCCATGTACGTAATTGACACGGAAAAGGGCAAAACCTCTGTCACCAAGTGTCCTGAAAAGCCCCGGCAGAGAAAGGGGGATGCTTTTACACGCTTACACGGTGAATTTTTTCATCATCTCCTTGAGGCTGTCAGCCATGGTGGAAAGGGAGGAGGCCTTGTCGTTGACCTGGGAGCTGTTGGTTTCCATCTCCCCGGCTGCCTGGTCGATAACCGTGATATCACGGGAGACATCTTTGGCAACGGCCGCCCCCTGACCGACATTGTCGTTGACAACGGAGACTCCCTGGGAGATCTGGGCAATATTACTGGCGATCTCCTTGCTTGTGATGGTCTGCTCCTCCACTGCCGCAGCTATGGTTGAGATGGCCTCCTCGGAATCGTTCACCGTTTTTGAAACCGTTTCAATCTCAGCCGCTGTCTCAGCGGCCTTGGTTTTCATCCACTGAAGCTTCTCGTCCACCTTGACGGTGGAGTCACTGGTTTCCGTGGCAAGCTCGGTGATCTCCTGGGCCACAACGGCGAATCCCTTGCCCGCCTCACCGGCCCTTGCCGCCTCGATTTTGGCGTTGAGGGCCAGAAGTCCCACCTGCTCGGAAATGGATTTAATCTCATCGGTGACAAGATCGATATCCTCGGTTGCCCGGCCAAGCTCTGCAACAACTGAGGCAACCTTTGAAAAATCGGCCACTGCCTTTTCAATCACCGATTTGGCAGTGCCTGCATTCTCGGAAATCTCATTTACCGTGGAGTTCATCTCCTCGGAGGAGGAGGCAACAACCGTCACATTGGAAGCCGTCTGCTCCATGGATGCGGCTATGGAGTTTAGATTGGAACTCATCTCCTCGGCTGCTGCCGAAACGGCATGGGACTTGCCCGAGGTCTCGGTGGCCCCGGCCAGCAGGCTTTTTGATATGGCATTGAGATCAGCGGACGAATCCGACAGATCACTGCTGCTGTCCATGACCCCGGAGATGATCGTGCGCATCTCCTGGTTTACCCGATTGATCCTGGCAATGATGTGGCTGATCTCATCTTTGCCTGTCACCTTTATTTCACGGGTAAAGTCTCCCTGGCGCATCTTCCCCGTGGCATCAAGAATCGCAACCACTCGTTTGTTGACCATCTTATGAAACAGAAACCAGACAGAAAAGACAATCAGCACAATGCCTGCGGCGCCAAATACCAGACTCCGGGTCCTGCTCGATGCAATGGCCGACAAAGCCGCCTGTTCCGATGAACACACCGATATGCCCCCAAGGACCTCTTTTGAACTGCCATGGCAGTGAAAACAACGGGATTCATTGGCAATGGGATTGTTCACAATGGAAAACGGTTCATTGTTAAATTTATCGTGGAACATTCGATCCGAAGTTTTTCCGGAGGCCATCATCGCTCGTGCCCCCTTTACCGCTTCGGCTCCCAAAACACCATCGATGCTCTCGCCCACAGACGATGGCTCTGTGGAGAATGAAATTTTTCCGTTGAAATCATACACAAACACCTTCAAATCTGACAGTTTTTTGCTCAACCGTTTGAACTGGGTTCTGACCACATCATTATCGCCAATGGCAAGGGCGTCAAACATCCCCCCCTCCACGGCACTTGCCAGCATTTCGTTTTGAAGGGCCAGCTGGTGATCACTCAACCGTCTCTGGGAGGCAATGTTCAGCCAGATAATACCGGCCAGAACGAAAATAATCACCAGGGCCATGACGCCCATGACACGCATCCACAATTTCTGTCTTATATATGATAGCATTCTAATCTTTCCTCGTTAAAAACATCCACGGCCAGCAGGACGATTAATGGGCCCCGCCGAAAAGCAGTGGTTTAAAATCAAACGCCTCGACCCGGTGGCTGTTGTGACATACGGTGCAATCATCAATGGAAAGATCATACCGGATCTCTTCGGGATCACCGGATTCGGCATGAAACAGCCCGGGCCCGTGGCAGACCTCGCATCCGGCATTCTTCAAGTCCGGGGTCTCCTGCTCTGACACAAAGCCCCCCTTTTTGCCGTATCCGGTGGTGTGGCACTCAAAACAGGATCGGTACTCCTCATCGGTTAGTTTTGACTTCATCACCTTAATGCTTGCGAAGGTATCCGCTTTTTTGGCGTGTTTCATAAAATTTTCGTACTCTTTGGCATGGCATTCCCTGCAGGCCTTGGCGCCGACGTAGCTGTTCTCTTCTGCCAAAAGCACCGGTGCAGATAAACACAGCATCAACACCGGCAGGACAATCTTTTCAACGCACTTCATTCCAACTCCCACTTTATTTCCCCTCTACCTTTCCGTTCTGCGCAAGCCATGACAGAAGCGATTTTTCGCTCAAAACAATCAATTTTTCGCTCAAAACAATCAATTGATAATATTATTTGAAAAAAGCCTTTCCTTTAAGCCATTTATCGTTCAGTGTCAATAAAAAATAATCTGAATTTTGTTTTTTCACATTTGCCACAAAGTAGGCCAACGCCGCGGATAACCGGCCCAAAAAGCCTGACTTCCCTAATAGAGGTGAAAGCAGATAGACAGCCGCAATTTTTCACGTTGCAAAAAGTCGCGGCTTTTTGGGACAAGTTGATTCGCTTGTTAGAGGCTCTATTTCAGCTAAATTAATTGATTGCTTGGCTTGCCATAGGTCATAGCGATTCTGCATACTAAGCCAGCTTTCAGGGGTGCGCCCCAAACACGGGGTTTTCGTTCAGCCACTATATAGGCGTTACCATCTTTAAATTCAAAAACGATACGCCAATTTTTGTTTACATCAATGGCCCATAAACCTTGATGATCGCCTGTTAAACTGTGGAGCCGCCAGCCTGGAGT
>DATFJZ010000261.1:0-2004 GCA_035268945.1 Desulfobacteraceae bacterium
AACTTGTCGGGGCTTTTTAAAATGATAGTTGAAATCTTCCCGGGATGGCTGCGTCATAAAACACCTCCGCTTGCTAAAAAATTCCTGTCATGGCTGCCATTACCCGTTCCCTTGTTGAGGCAATTTTCCCATTGTCCAGAACGGTTTTGCCGGACAGGAGAAAGAGGTCCTGGTTGATCTCGATCTGAACGGCAAATTTATTCCTCTCCATGAGGCACTGCCCGTAGTGTCGAGTAATGAAACCGCCTTTGTACGGCGCATTGATCGCCACGGAAAACCCCTGGCTGGCAAAGGCGAGGCGAATCATGGAAAGTGTTTCCGGTGGGCAGGTGATGCCGCCGCTGTCTGTCCGTTTCCGGCCCTGGTCATCCCCGTTGTTGCTCAAGACGATATCCCTCCGTTTTTCGCCGGCATCGGGGGCGTCACAGGGGCCAATGCCCTCCAGGGAGTGGCAGTCAAACAACGCCTCAACCCCGGGATCAGCAAGGGCTTTGGAGAGGTTTTCATGAAAGGGGTGGTAACATCGGTCAAGGAGCTTTTCCCTTTGGTCCGGGTCCGGATCTTTGCCGGGCAGGTAAATACGTCGACCGTTGTAGTCGGTTTTGGCGATGACCCCTTTTCCCCCCGATGCGTCAGCGTCCCTGTTGAGATCCACCACGAGCCGGCTGAACTCGGCCTTGATCACCTGCCTTGCCGGCAGGTCGCCGAACACCTCTTCACTGCCCATGTCAACGGATTCCAGTATTTCCCTGTGGTCAAGGGCCAGCCGGTCTTCAAGCCACCGGGGAACGTTTACGGCACAATGGGGAAGGGAGATAACAAAGGGCAGGGTCACGGCACACCTCCCTGGCTGTTTATCATGGTACGTTCCAGAATCAGTCCCGGCTGGGAATCGATGAGCTCTTTGGTGTGGGCAGCCCGGGGACGGTTGATCACCTCCCGGCACTCCCCCGTTTCCACGATCTCACCGTTGTGGATCACGGCGATCCGGTCGCAGAGGAGATGGGCGGCAGCGATGTTGTGGGTGATAAAGAGAAAGGTGACCCCCTCATTTTTCTTAAGGGAGAGGAGAATATTGAAGATCTGCATGGAGACCGATGAGTCCAGCATGGAGGTGGGCTCATCGGCCACCATCAGCTGGGGATTCAACACCATTGCCCTGGCTATGGCAACCTTCTGCCTCTGCCCGCCGCTCAATTGATGGGGGTAGCGGTGGAGATACTCCATGACCGGGCATAGCCCGAGATGTTCCAGCAGGGTGCAGATCTGTTTAAAAAAGGCCTTCCTGTTTTTTTTCTCGTGGATGATCAACGGTTCGGAGACGATGTCATAAACGTTGAAATAGGGGTTGAGGGACTGGTAGGGATCCTGGGAGATCATCTGCACTTTTCGTCGAAAGGCTTTTAACGAAGCCCGTTTTAGATATCCGGCATCCTGGTTGTTAAACAACAGCGTGCCGGCATCGGGTTGTTCGAGTTTCAGCAGAATACGCCCCAGGGTGGTCTTGCCGCTGCCGCTGGCACCCACAAGACCGAAGATCTCTCCCCTCCGGATCTCCAGGGAAACATCTTTCAGGGCGGCAATCCTCTTCCGGGCTGGCCCCAGGAAAAAACCGCCGGAACCATAGGATTTACTGACATGGGAAAAGGCGGCTATGGCCCCTTTGCCTTCATCAAGAAAGCCGTCATCAAAGGCGCCGGTTTTAACGGAACCAGGAGAGGCACCACCACCCGCCTTTCTGGAATCGGACGGAAGGTTCGATTTTTTGATGGTAAGGCAGGCAGCCATGAGCTTTTTTGTAAAATCGTGGCAGGGAGAGGCAAGAAGCTCGTCCCGTGTGCCGTATTCCACCATATCTCCCTGGTACATGACGGCAATGTCGTGGCAGATCTCGGATACAACGCCGATGTCATGGGAAATCAGGAGAATGGAGATCTTCTTTTCCTGCTGTATTGCAACAAGCTTTTTCAATATCTGACTCTGGACCGTCATGTCAAGGGCAGT
>DATFJZ010000262.1:0-3764 GCA_035268945.1 Desulfobacteraceae bacterium
TTAAAATTTCCTCTCCCCTGCCGTAGAGGATCATGGTCCAGGGAACCCGGGAGAGCTTGTAAAACCCGGCAATGGTCTCCGGCGGGTGGCCTTTGCCGGTAATCGTGGCATGGGCGTGGTCTTTCATGTTTTCAAGAACGGAGAGCTCCAGGTCATCTCCGGAATCCCCCAGGACCTGGCGTCCCTCCATGGCGTCGTCGGTGTGAAACACGTACCGGTGGTCTGCGTCCACAATACACGCCTTGCCGCTCTCCAGCCAGTCGGCCCCTTCCGAGCTGAGCCCTCCCAGAAGAAAGGAAAATTCCATGGTAATACCCACCACCCCCATGGTTTCACCGTTTTCATCCAAAAGCTCCAGCCTCAGGGTAAAGGTCTTGCCCCCGGCCCGGGTGTCGTACACAGGACTGGAAATGTTCATTACCCGGCTGTGGGGGTAGGAATCCCCCTTTTGCCGGGACATTGCCATGCTGTGCCGGCCCATGCCCATCCCGCGGCGGCCTTTGCCCAGGGAGGAATCTTTAGAGGACGATGCAAAGGAGACCGCCACCACTCCTGCCACGTCCTCCAGGGCCGAGGTGATCAGTTCATTGAACAGGGGTGACTGGCCGCCGGGGATGGTTTTGAACATCACTTCAATGAGCTCCACAGGCCTGAACATGCGCATTTCAATGAAGTGGGCGGCCCGCTGCATTTTCAGAACGGCGGCTTCATTCCACTGCTGGAGCATGGCATCCCGGGTGTAAAAAAAGGTGACCAGCCCCCAGAGAAAAATGATGCAGAACACCGGCAGGATCAAAAAGAGCAGCAGTCGTCCCTGGAGGGTGTTTAATTTCAGCGGGTTGCCTGTTTTCATCTCTATTCCTGTTTTTTCTGGGTTTTTCTTGGGGATGTTCGTAAAAACCGGGCAAAGCCCCGTATGGAGATTAAAGGATTTCTGATTTCATGGGTAACTGAATCGTCGGCTTGCCAACATTTAACATTCCTCATTTTTTTTCACGTTTGGCTTCCTGATACAGTTATCTTACTATAACTCAATGGAATTGCAAAAGTCTTTTTCAATCCTGCCGTCATGGCCACGGATTCTTTGCATCCTTTTTTTGTTTTTAGTCTTGACTTCCCCAATGGTTTCTCTTACCATGGCCGTCAATTTGATACACAAATAAATACAAAACTACATATATAGGTACTAAGATGAGCCAGACAACATTAACAAGGGCCCTTAGCGTGGTGGACGAGGTGAGCAAGCATCCCGACGGGATGCGGTTCTCCCGGATCAAGACCTTTCTTGGAAACCCCAGCCCCACCACGGTGACCAAGATCCTCAGGGAGCTGTCAGCAATGGATGTTCTGGCCAAGAATTCCGGCGGTGCCTATGTCCTTGGTGTAAAAACATACTTCTGGGGCAAGGCTGCCGCCACGCGCCATGGGATGATGCAGACCATCCGGGAAGAGATGAAACAGCTGAATGAAGAGCTCAACGTTTCGATCAATCTGCTCACCTGCTCCGGGGGGACCGTCTTCTGCCTGGAGAGTTTCATGGCCCCCCAGTCCCCATCCATGTGGCGGGGCGGTCAGAGCCTGGACCTGGAACTTCCGGTTATTGGTTCTATCTTTTTCTACCCCGCCGACCAGCTGGAGGAGAGCCGGTTCCTTGCTTCGGAACTTGAAAAACACGGCGAAGCGATTCCTCTGGCCCGGGTTGAACAGATGATCAAGGAGAGCTGGAATTCGGGGCTCCAGGATGATTTTGCCCTGTTTTATCCCGGTGCCCGGCGGTTTGCCGTTCCCATCCGGGAGAACAACCACATCGTCATGGTCCTGGGGCTTGGGATTCTTGAGGCCCGGCTGAGCAAACCGGGTCTGCTGGAGACGATCCTTGACCGGCTCATGGCGGTAAAGGTCCGGATAGAAGAGGAGATCAGCAGTTAAGGATCGCAAATTTGATAAGCTGAACGTAATATCGTTCACTTTATAAAATTTGCGGTCCTAATCATAGAGAAGGAATAATAAAGAAGACATACGAAACAAGAAAGGAGAAAATATGTCAGAGCAACGGCCCAATATTCTGATTATCCAGGCAGACCAGCTTGCCGCGCCGGCACTGAAATGCTACGGCAACCCGGTGAGCAAAACCCCAAACATCGATGCCCTGGCAGAGGATGGGGTGGTCTTCGACAGTGCCTATTGCAACAACCCACTGTGTGCACCGTCGCGGTTTTCCATGATGGCCGGCCAGCATGCGTCAGCCATCGGCGCATACGACAACGGCGCCGAATTTCTTGCCGATATTCCGACCTTTGCCCATTACCTCCGTGCCGGCGGTTACCGAACCTCCCTGTGCGGAAAGATGCATTTCGTGGGGGCAGATCAGCTCCACGGGTTCGAAGAACGGTTGACAACGGATGTCTACCCTGCAGACCACGGCTGGGCCCCGGACTGGGAACGCCCGGATCACCGTTTTGACTGGTGGTACCACAACATGGACAGTGTGCATGAGGCAGGACCCTGCGAGCGGACAAACCAGATCGATTTTGACGATGAGACAGGGTTCTGCGCCCAGCGTCATCTGTACGACATGGCCCGTGACCGGGACGAACGGCCTTTCTGCATGACCGTCTCCTTTACCGATCCCCATGATCCCTATGCCTGTCCCAAGCGGTTCTGGGACCTCTATGAAGGCGAAACGATCAATCTACCAGGGGTCGGTCATATTCCCTATGAACAATGCGATCCCCACAGCCGGCGGCTGCGGCATGCCTATAAAATGGACAGGGAAGAGATCCCCGACGAAGCGATTCAAAGGGCCAGGCGGGCATACTACGGGCAGATCAGCTATGTGGACGAAAAGATCGGCAACCTCGTCAAGGCGCTGGAAGATACCGGCATGAAGGAGAACACCATTGTGATCTTTACCGCGGACCACGGGGACATGCTCGGGGAGAGGGGGTTGTGGTACAAGATGTCCCTGCACGAATGGTCGGCCCGGGTGCCCTTCATTGTTTCGGCCCCTGAAAAATTTTCCCCGGCACGCAGCAATACCCCTGTTTCCCTGGTGGATCTTCTCCCCACCCTCATGGATCTGACCAGGGCCCATGATACCACCGCCCCGGCCGACCGGATGGATGGAAACAGCCTGGTACCGATTCTCCGGGGAGAGGCCGGAGACAGTGACCGCCCGGTGATTTCCGAATACCTCGGTGAAGGGGCCGTTGCCCCCATGGTGATGGTCCGGCAGGGACGATTCAAGCTGATTCACTGTCCGGTGGATCCCCCGCTGCTGTACGATCTCTCCGCCGACCCTGATGAGCTGGACAACCTGGCAGAAAAAGAGGCGTTCCGGCCGGTAATGGCCAAGCTTACGGCTATTGTCACCGGGCACCGGGACCTGGACCGGCTCCACGAAAACATCGTTGCCAGCCAGAAACGCCGCAGGCTGGTGTTTAAGGCCCATATGACAGGGAAGCACACCCCATGGGACTTTCAGCCGGTGGTTGATGCGTCGGTGCGGTACATGCGCAACCACCTCGACCTCAACGATGTCGAGGGCAGGGCCCGGATCAAATCGGTATAACCCCCCATGGCCGGCGGGTGGTTTTCCCGCCGGCCAGAACAGGCAAGAATTTCACTGTTCCAGGAACGTCCCGGACAAGGACTGGGAGGAGATTATGGACGACACCTTTTCACTTTTGATCAAACCGGCTTCGGCCGACTGCAACCTCTGCTGCGACTACTGCTTTTACCTGGGCAAAAACGAGCCTTACTCT
>DATFJZ010000263.1:0-3013 GCA_035268945.1 Desulfobacteraceae bacterium
GGCAGGGGGCATCATCGCACTGCCGGCACACCATGGGAATCACCCTGCCCTCCATCTCCCACTTGACCACCTTGATCCTGGCGCGGTAGGGATTGACCACCTTTTCATGCCACACCGAACAGACCTGCTCGCATATTCTGCATCCGGTGCACTTGTCCGGATCAACAACCAACACTTTTTCCATTGCGGTTTCTCCTCCATGGTTTTGCCTGGGAAAAAAATCAACAATTCTAATTGTCCATCAGGGTGTCCGATTGTGTGCGAAGATTCAAAATTAGAATTGCCGGGAAAAATAGAACTAAACGTTCAAACATCTTCTCTGTCCTGCCAGCAATCACAGCAGGTTAGACGGTTCCTGGTCCAGGGAGAGCCGCTCCAGGGTCTCCCGGGTGGGAACCCCCTTGTCGTCCCAGCCGTGGCGCTGGTAGTATTCATCCAGCATGCCGGCGAACTTCTCCCGGTCGATGCACCGGCCCCGGATCACCGGCAGCCCCATGGGCACCGGCTCATCAAAATAGCGGTCCACCAGGTCGTCCTGGGAACGGTCCAGTCCCTCCCGGATATTGAACAGCCGCTCCATGGTGTAGGCCCGGTCCCCCACATCCCAGATTTCCCTGGCCGTAAAACTCAGACCGGTATTGAGATAGATCAACCGGGCCCACTCGTCAAAGGCCGGCATGTTGGGGCCGAGGAACACCGTGTGGTACTTGCAGATGCCCAGGCAGTCCACCGCTTCGTAGCAGATCTCCTGCCAGATCACCTGCCACGGCTTGCCCTCGTAATCCCTGAAATCCGAGGTCAATGGGCCGTCATAGGCCACGGGATTGCTGTACCGTTTGCGCAGAAAGGCCTCGGGCAGGTGGTAGAGATCAATGGCCGGCCGGCCCCGGAGATGGTCAGATCCCCTGGAAGAAACGGCAACGTTCAGGGCCAGGGCCGGGGTGGGACGCTCATCGGAGTGGAGGTTGCTCATTCCCTTGACATGGATCTGGTATTTCAACGAATCCCCGCCGATGGCCGCTGCCGCCCGCAGGGGTCCCTTGGCAAGGATGTCCCCCAGTCCCTCCCGCCGGGCGATCATGTGGATCATCTGGATCACCGCCTCATCATTTCCCCAGGTGAGGTCCACCCCGTTGGTCTCCTTTTTGGTGAGGATCCCCTTTTCGTAGAGTTCCATGGCCCAGGAGATCATGGAGCCGGTTTCAAGGTTGTCCATGCCGTAGTGGTTGACCAGGTGGTTGCCAACCAGCACGGTGTTCTTGCTCCGACACCCCACCTCGGCACCAAAAGCGCCGATGGAGGTGTACTCTGGCCCCTCGTCATAGGTGCCCTTGTACTCGCCCTCCTTGATGATGTACTTTCCCCGGCAGTGAACCTGGCAGCCGAAGCAGCCCGCCGTGCCCACAAGGTCCTCCTCGATGGACTCCGGCTCGATGTCATCGGCATGGGTCAACTGGTTGGACTGGAAGTTCCGGGTGCGCACCAGCCCCGTGGAGTTGGTCACTCCCCAGATGAAGGGAGTACCCAGTTTCTGCATGGTCTTGGAAACCTTGGCCGACACCACCTGGTCGATGATCTCCTTGTTGTACTCCAGGGCTTCCATGGGATGGGCCAGCTCAATGTCCATGCTGCCCCGGGCCGAGATGGCCTTGAGGTTCTTGGAGCCCCAAACGGCACCGATGCCCGTACGTCCTGCGGCATTTTTCAAGGAGGTCATCACACAGGCGTACCGCACCTGATTCTCCCCGGCTTCACCGATGCAGAGGGACTTGATGTCAGGATCGGAAAACGCCTCCTGAATCATGGTCTGTGTGGTGTGGGTATCCTGACCCCACAACTCTGAAGCGTCCCGGATATCGATGATCCCGTTGTTCACATAGAGGTAGACCGGCGAAGGGGCTTTTCCCTTGATCACCAGGTGATCAAACCCTGCCAGGCGCATTTCAGGCCCGAAAAACCCCCCGATGTTGGCAGATCCCACATACCCGGTCAGGGGAGATTTCGCTGCGACATGGGTTCTGGACGAGGCGGAAGCCAGGGTGCCCACCAGCAATCCTGCACTGACAATGGCGGCGTTGTCCGGTCCCAGGGGATCGGCGCCCTCCGGCACATGGTTGTAGAGCAGGTACATGTCAAGGCCCCGGCCGCCAAGGTAGAGGCGCCGCATCTTTTCGGAAATGGTTTCGGTGGTGATCTCTCCTCGGGTCAGATCGATATAGGCAATCCTGCGGTTCAGTGGCATGTCACTCTCCTCCCTGCTGTTTCATCTTTTCCCTGGTCATTTTTTCGTGGTTCTCCCACACCGGTCCCCGGATGCGGGGCTCGCCGGGGCTGAACCACCACACCCGCCAGGCATACCCGCAGTTGTGACAGGTGAATTCCGTTGCCCCCTCCGGAGGCGCCAAGTGTTCAAAGCAGTAGAGACAACGGAACTTGCCGGTGGTTCTCCCCTTCACATCCCCTTTGCCGCCCTTTTTTTTATCTGAAGCCATGTTTCCCCCTTAGACAGACAGATGTCGGTTTTAAGCCAATTTGTATTTATATAATAGCTATTACTTAAATACAATTACGGTCAATGTCAAGGAAAATCCATGATATTTTTCACCCCTGCCCAATGGGTCCTGCCCTTTTTGCAAAAAAGCCATGCCACTATTTGATTGACAGGCGATTTTCACTTTGTTAAAGCCTGAAGGGGTCAGGCCTGACCCCCCCCTGGGGTTTCCGATGGGGTGGCCGATGTTATGATCAAGCCCGTTTTGCTGAAACCTGACAGGCTTTAATGGGTGCGGTTACAAAAGTGATTCAGTCTTTTTCTGAGGATACTTTGCGCCAATTATTATGAAAGTTGCTGGACAGGAAATATTCAGTTAAAAGGTTTCTATCAAAGCGGTCAATCTGCCGGTATTTTTTTCAATGATTCTGTATAGTCCCTGGTAGACAGGTGACGGTCCGTACATTTTTTCCTGTTGGTCCAGGGTCCGGGTAAAGTTGCTTTTAACAAAGCGGGTTGTTT
>DATFJZ010000264.1:0-5932 GCA_035268945.1 Desulfobacteraceae bacterium
ATTGTTGACGGACCCGATGTCGACGGGCTCAAGGAAGGAGACACCTTTCCAATGGGTATCTTTGTCCAGGTTGCCGGCCGGGAGTTCCAGTCGGATTTTGAACCGATCCTGGAGCGCCAGATCCACCATCTGATCAACTACATCCAGGGCGTCATGCACATCGGCCAGCGGGACATCTCCTGGGTCCGCATCAGCAAGGCAGCCATTGAAAAGGGATTTACCCTCAAGGACATCGGTACCGTCCTCCACGCCAAGTTCCACCACGAGTTCTCCAAGATCCTCGACAAGGTCCAGGTCACCCTGTACACCAAAAAGGACGATGTTGACAAGATGACCGCCACTGCCAGGTCCGAGTACCTTTCCAGGGATGCCCGTGTTGACAGCATGACCGACGAAGATGTGGAGACTTACTACTCCTGCACCCTCTGCCAGTCCTTTGCCCCCAACCATGTCTGCACGGTAAGCCCGGAAAGAACAGGGCTCTGCGGCGCCTACAACTGGATGGACTGCCGGGCCTCCTATGAAATCAACCCCACAGGACCCAACCAGCCCATTGAAAAGGGCGAATGCCTGGATCCCAAGCTGGGCCAGTGGAAGGGAGTCAACGAGTTTGTTTACAAGGCTTCCAGGGGAGCTGTGACCCATTACAACTTCTACTCCCTGGTCCATGATCCCATGACCACCTGCGGCTGCTGCGAGTGCATCGCCGCCATGCTCCCCACATGCAACGGCGTGATGACCGTTGGCAGGGACTATGCCGGGGAAACCCCCTGCGGCATGAAGTTCACCACCCTTGCCGGTGTCATGGGCGGCGGCGCGACCTCACCGGGCTTTGTGGGACACTCCAAGCACAACATCACCCAGGCCAAGTTCATCCTTGGTGACGGTGGACTGCTGAGGATGGTGTGGATGCCCAAAATGCTCAAGGAAGAGATCAAGGACCGCATCGATGCCAGGGCCGAGGCCATGGGATGCCCGGACCTCTTTGACAAGATTGCTGACGAAACCGTTGGTGTGACCGAAGAAGAGATCCTCCCCTTTCTCCAGGAGAAGAAACACCCTGCCCTGGAGATGGAATCCCTCATCGGATAGCAGAGAAAATTCAAACGCAAAGGGGCAGTGGTCACCAGATATTACACACCACTGCCCTGCAGTGCGGACCGGTTCCAGAGTGTGTTCTTCCGGTCCGTTTAAAATAAAGCACTTAAGGAGATAAAAATGGCATTAACCGGTATTCAGATATTCAAACTCCTTCCCAAGACAAACTGTAAGGAGTGCGGCGTACCCACCTGTCTGGCCTTTGCAATGAACCTTGCATCGGGAAAGGCCGAGCTTGACTCCTGCCCCTATGTTTCCGAGGAGGCCCGGGAAAAACTTTCGGAAGCCTCGGCACCTCCCATCCGCCCTGTCAAGGTGGGTAAAGGGGTCAGAGAGAAGATCACCGGCGGTGAAACGGTTCTCTACAGGCACGAAAAAACCTTTTTCAACCCCACCCTGCTTGCGGCCACCATCACGTCTGACACAGACCCGGCAGAGCTTGAGAAAAAACTCAAGGTGTTCAATGCGTTCCAGTATGAAAGGGTAGGCTTCAACCTGCGGCCCGAGCTCATTGCCTTAAAAGATGCCGGCAAGGGCGGTGATGCCTTTGCAGCCCTTGCAAAGCTCGTCGCTGAAACATCGGAGTTCAACCTGGTACTCATGACCGAAGACCTGGAGGTGATGAAGGCCGGCGTTGCAGCCGCCGGGTTTAAGCGTCCCCTCATGTACGCGGCCACCGAGGCCAATGCCGATGACATGGGGGCCCTGGCCAAGGAGAACGACCTTCCCCTGGCTGTTAAGGCCGACTCGGTGGAGGCTTTGATTCCCCTGACGGAAAAACTCACCGGCATGGGACTCAAGGACCTGGTAATCGATTCCGGGTCAAGGGAAATCAAACAGGCCCTGGAGGACCAGGTTGCCATCCGCCGGGCCGCCCTCAAGGCAAGCAACAAGGCCCTGGGTTTTCCCACCATCACCTTTCCCTGTGAAATGGCCTCCAACCTGGACATGGAAACGGTGGTTTCCGCCATGTTCATTGCCAAATACGGCGGCATCGTGGTGATGTCCGACTTTACCACCGAATCCCTGTTCCCGCTTCTGCTGGAACGACTCAACATCTTTACCGATCCCCAGAGGCCCATGACGGTTACCGAAGGCATCTTCGAGATCGGCAAACCCGACGAGAACTCTCCGGTGGTGGTGACCACCAATTTTGCCCTGACCTATTTCATCGTATCCGGCGAGATCGAAGCCAGCAAGGTTCCCACCTGGCTGTTGATAAAAGACTCTGAGGGACTCTCCGTTCTTACCGCCTGGGCTGCGGGGAAATTCGGCGGGGATGATGTGGGCATGTTTGTCAAGAAATGCGGCATCATGGACAAGGTCAAGCACACCGAGCTGATCATACCGGGTTACGCTGCTGCCATTGCCGGGGATGTTGAAGAGGAACTCTCCGGATGGACCATCACTGTGGGTCCAAGAGAGGCTGCCCATCTTCCTGCTTTTCTCAAGGAAAAGGCAAAATAAGAAAAAAAAAGCGAAGATGCCATGATAATACTTGACCCCTTCGCTTTTTTCGGTTTACTTTAAGGCAAATTGATAACCCCTATTCAAGATAAAGGAAGATTAAATGATACTATTTGGTGAAAGCCTGAACGTCATTTCCACCGTGATTGGAAAGGAGTTCAAAGAGGCAGACCCTGCCAAACGGAACCCGGAGCCCATTCAAAAAGAAGTTGTCATGCAGAAGGAAAAGGGCATGGACTATATCGACATCAACCTCGGCCCTGCCAAAAAATTCGGCACCGAGCTGATGCCCTGGGTGGTCAATGTTGTTCAGGAGGCGGTTCCCGGAATGCCCCTGCTCCTGGACACATCCAACATCGATGCCATCGAGGCGGGCCTCAAGGTGATCAAACCGGCTGACAAACCCCATATTGTCAATTCCATCATGGCAAGACCGGAACGGTACGAAAAAATGGTTCCCCTGGCAGCAGAGTATGATGCCGATTTCATCGCCTTGATGTGGGGACCTGAAGGCCTTCCCAGGGATGAAAACGAGCGTGCCGCCCTGGCCGTTGAGCTGCTCTATTTTGCCAATGAAGCGGGAATCCCCAATGAAAAGATCTGGGTGGACGGCATTGTAACCCCTGTGAATATCCAGCAGCCCCAGGCCATCAGCCTGATGGAGTTCCAGGGAATGCTCCAGGACATCGCCCCCGGCGCCAGGAGCACCTGCGGACTGTCCAATATTTCCAACGGCCCCCCAAATCATCTGAGACCCATCCTCAACCAGACATACATGGTAATGCTCCAGAAACACGGAATGGAATCAGTGATCTCGGATCCTTTGGATGAGCAGCTCACCGCAATTGCCAAGGGTAAGCGCCAGGACATTGTTGACCTGATCTACGGTATCATGGATGGAAACCAGCCGGACATGTCAAGCCTTGACAAGGAAATGACCGACTACGCCAAAACCGTAAACGTAATCCTTGGCAACACCCTTTACTCGGATTCGTGGCTGGAATTGTAAGCAGCCTCAACAGGGCAATCAACCAGCAAGGATAATGATCCACCAGGGTCAGGCTTGTTTTATTGTGCCTTTTGGCTGAATGGCCGAAAGGTACAATAATGCAAGCCTGGCCCCTGCCCCCCAAAGTACCGGTCTGATGGTGGATATTCTTATTTTCCACGGCTTGACATTGCTGGAAAAACAACCTTTCTCTTGATTTTGTCAGAGAGGGGTTTTTTTGTTTTACCTTTTGACCAATCACCAAAAAAACAGATGGACACAATGGAAAATAATCAGACAGATCGATGGTTCTATGCGGTGGTTCAAAACCCGGGCTCCAGTGGTGAACAGCTCATGGGTTTCAACGATGGAAAGACTGGCACGGATTTTATCCCCGTCTTCAGCACCAGGGAAG
Source organism: Desulfobacteraceae bacterium (assembly GCA_035268945.1). Taxonomy (GTDB): domain Bacteria; phylum Desulfobacterota; class Desulfobacteria; order Desulfobacterales; family Desulfobacteraceae; genus DATFJZ01. The sequence goes on from DATFJZ010000264.1 coordinate 3,969, forward strand.
AAGCCCAGCAGTGTTTTCTCGTAATGCCCAAGGATGTGATCAATGATAAGTACGAGGTTCAGGCCATCATCGAGGACGACCTGATAACCATCAGTGAACAGGGACGCTATGTTGTCTATCACATGGACCACAAGGGTTCCATAAAAGAAACGATCACAAAGTAGGAGAACAACCTTGAGTTTAAAACTGGCAATAGGCGGAAAAGGCGGGGTTGGAAAAACAACCATCACATCCCTTGTGGCAAGATGCATTGCCGATATGGACAAAGCGAAAAAAGTAATAGCCATCGATGCAGACCCCGTGGCCAATCTTGCCGCGGGCCTGGGCATCGACGAGACCCAGCCCATTACACCGGTTTCTGAGCTGTCAGACCTAATTGCCGAACGTACAGGGGCAAAACCGGGCACCATGGGAGGTTTTTTTACCTTAAATCCCAAGGTTGATGACATCCCCGACCGCTTCTCCATTGAAAAAGACGGGGTCAAGCTCCTTGTCATGGGAACGGTGCAGAGCGGGGGTTCCGGCTGCATCTGCCCGGAAAGCACCATCCTCAAGGCATTGATGAACCACCTTGTCCTTGCCAGGAACGAGGTGGTGGTCATGGACATGGAGGCGGGAATAGAGCACCTTGGCAGGGGAACCTCCGGATCAGTGGATGCCCTGGTGGCCGTGGTCAACCCCGGCAAACGAAGCCGGATGGCAGCGGAAAAAATACGAAAAATGGGCCGGGATATCGGAATCAAACGGGTGGTGGTCATCGGCAACCGGGTCAGATCCCGGGAGGACAGAGACCTGATCCAAAACTCCCTTCCGGATTTTGAGATCCTCGGGTTTATGCCGGAAACCGACGAGATAGCCAGGGCAGACAGGGAAGGGGTGCGTCCCTTTGAGGATATTGCAACCGTCCCCGGAGAGTTCCGGCAGATTGTTGAAAAACTGCTTGAGATGTAGACTCCCTGGCCCTGGTGCCATCATCGGGTGGGATGCATAACGCAGGCCTGATGGTTCCGTGACGGGAACGGCGTTGTGATCAAGCCCGAAACAGTGAGTAACAAAGATACGGAGTATGGAATGAAAAAAGTTGGATTTATTGGATGGCGGGGAATGGTGGGCTCTGTTCTCATGGACCGGATGGTTGCAAAAACCGATTTTCAGGGGTTTGAACCACTGTTTTTCACCACATCCCAGGCGGGAGAGAAAGGGCCCGACCTGGGGTTTGACACGGGGATTCTCCACGATGCCATGGACATTGAAAAACTCGCTGAAATGGACGTCCTCGTCTCCTGCCAGGGCGGAGGCTACACCGGCAAGGTCCACCCTGCCCTTCGACAAAAGGGATGGAAAGGGTTCTGGGTGGATGCAGCCTCCACCCTTCGCATGGAAAAAGAGAGCATCATTGTTCTGGACCCTGTGAACCGGGCGATGATCGATCACGGCATTGAAAAGGGAATCAAGGATTTTGTGGGGGGCAACTGCACGGTCAGCCTCATGCTCATGGCCCTTGGCGGCCTGTTCAAGCATGGAGCTGTGGAGTGGGTCACCTCCATGACCTACCAGGCCTCGTCCGGGGCCGGGGCAAAGAACATGCGCGAACTGCTCAAGCAGATGCGGCAGCTGGGAAAGAGTGTGGACAGCCTCCTTGACACCCCATCTTCGGCCATTCTTGACATCGATAAAAAGATCACCACCGCCATGACGGGCAGTGATTTTCCAACGGAAAACTTCGGCGCTCCCCTGGCCGGCAGCCTTTTGCCGTGGATCGACAGTCCCATGGAAAACGGCCAGACAAGGGAAGAGTGGAAGGGCGGAGCCGAGACCAACAAAATCCTCGGACGTGAAAACACCCCTGTACCCATTGACGGCCAGTGCGTCAGGATCGGCACCATGCGGTGCCACAGCCAGGCCTTTACCATAAAGCTGACAAAAGATCTTCCCCTGGAAACCATCCAGGAGTTGATCGCCTC
>DATFJZ010000265.1:0-6007 GCA_035268945.1 Desulfobacteraceae bacterium
AGGTGAGGGTGTTGGGCAGAACGTGCCTGACCATGATGACAAACCGGGACAGTCCGATCACCCTGGCCGCTTCCACATACTCCTTGTTCTTCTCCCCCATGACCGTGGCCCGGATGGTTCTGGCGTAGACCGGCCATTCGGCCAGGCCGATGATCACGATGAGCAGGGGAACGGCAAGCTTTTCAAAGCTGCCCATGCCGAAGACCACCTGGAAGATGGCAGAGATGAAGATGGCCACCATGAGGTAGGGAAAGGAGAACTGAATATCGGCAATGCGCATGAGTATTGAGTCGACCTTGCCCCCGATGTATCCGGCGGTCAGCCCCACGAGAATTCCAAGCACTGCCTGGAGGGTTACGGCGCCGATGCCGATGATGACGGAGATCCGCAACCCGTAGATCATGGTGGAGAGCAGGTCCCTTCCCATGTTGTCCGTGCCCAGGAGAAATTCTGAGGTTCCTTCTTCGTTCCACGCCGGGGGGATTTCCGAATTCATGATGTCGATGTTGTCGGCATTGTACGGGTTGTACGGGGAGACAATGGGTGCTGTGATGCTCAAAAGAATCAGGACCACCAGGGTGATGAAGCTTGCCATGGCGGTTTTGTCCCGCTTGAAGCTGTAAAAAAAATAGGAATCTTTAAAACGCTTGATTGATTTTTTCATCTATCTTCCTGCTATTCTGACGGTGGGATTGATTAAGCCGTAAATGATGTCCACAACTGTATTGACAATGACAAACACCGAGCCGACGACAACCAGATAGGCGATGAGAAGGGAGGTGTCCGATCGTTCAACGGCCTCGAGGAACATGTACCCCATCCCCTGCCATTGAAAAACCGTTTCGGTCAGGATGGTAAAGGCAAACATGATACCGATCTGAACCCCGAACACGGTGATCACCGGCAGGAGGGTGTTCTTGAAGGCGTGGAGGAGCCAGATCCGCTTGCGGGAAAGACCCTTGGCCCAGGCGTACTTGATGTACTCGGTCTCCAGCACTTCCATCATTTCGGCCCGGATCAGGCGTATAAAGAGGGGCAGCATGATCGATGCCAGGGAGATACAGGGCAGGATGAGGTGTTTCAGTCCATCCACCGTTAAAAAACCGGTTTCCCACCAGCCGTTGCCGAAGAGGTCCACGGTATCACCCCTGCCGTAGGATGGGAGCCAGTGGAGCTGGACCCCGAAGATGTAGATGAGCATGATGGCGGTGAGAAAGACGGGTATGGAGACCCCCAGGGTTGAAAAACCCATGGTGAGCCGGGAAAAGAGGCTTCTAGGCTTTAAGGCCGTGTAGACCCCCAGGGGAAAGGAGACCAGCAGGATGATCAGGCCGGCGCCGATGACAAGCTCCAGGGTGGCAGGGGCCTTGGAGACGATCACATCCAGGGCCGGTTTCTTGTAGAAAAAGGAGAGACCCAGATCTCCTTTCAGGGCCTGGCCGACAAACCGGAAATACTGGCTGATGAAGGGGTCGTTCAACCCCAGCTCTTCCCTGATTTCGGCCCGTTCTGCAGGGGTGACCCGTTCACCGACCATGTCCCTGACAGGATCGCCGATCTGGCTTTTGATGGCAAATCCGATGAGGCTGATGACAAGCATGACAAAGATTGCCTGGGTGGTTCTTCTGATGATGAATGCAAACATTTAATTTCTTCTTTTCGTTTGGGGATCAAATGTCTCTGGTGATCCAGCAACTATGATGATCCATACCTCCCGGGTTTCCCGGGTCTGCCTGGAACGTTGTGAAACCGGTTGATTGTCCAGGCGGTATGACGCCATGATCCGGGATGATGCCTGACCCCGGACCATGGTGCATTCTTGTCTCGTTGCTAGTGTACAACCATATCCCCGAAATAGGGGAAGTTCATGGAGTTGATCACAGGCTCGATCTCCAGGTTTTTCTTGCCGGCATAGGAGTGGTTCTGCCAGTGAAACGGAATAAAGGCAGCGTCATCGTAGAGAATCTGCTCGACTTCCTTGAGAAGTTTCGCCCGTTTTTCAAGGTTGGTTTCCGACTGGGCCGCCAGGACCAGCTTGTCAACCGTCTTGTTGCAGTACAGCCCGCTGTTGTACTGGCCGTATCCGGTCTCCCTGTCGTTGCACATGATCAAAAATTCGGAAAAGTTTCCGGAATCTTCTGTGTCCGAGTGCCAGCCTATCATCTGGATGTCTGCTGATTTTGCATCAAACTGGTCCCAGTACTGGGCTTTGGGCATGGTTTTCAGGTTGACCTTGATGTTGATCTTGGCCAGCATTTGAACCGCTGCTTCGGCGATTTTTTCGTCGTTGACATAACGGTTGTTGGGGGCGATCATGGTGCATTCAAAACCCTCTTCAAGACCTGCGTCCTTCATCAGGGCCTTAGCCTTTTTCAGGTCGTACCTCGGTTTCAATTCGGGTTTGTACCCGGCATACCCTTCAGGCCCCTGCTGGGCACCGACGGTTGCTGTTCCCTTCATGATCTTTTCAACGATACCGGCATTGTTGATGGCGTAAACCATGGCTTTTCTTACCCTTGGGTCCTTGAACTCGGGTCTTCTCTCCTGGTTCAGCTGGAGGGTGATGATGCGGCCGCCGTTGCAGGTGACGAGTTTTACATTGGGATCTCTTTTGATGCGCTTGAAATCCTGGGGGGGGACAGGCGATATAAAGTCAACATCCCCGGAAAGAAGGGCGGCAACCCGGGTGGCGTCCTGTTTGATGGGGGTGAGGATCATCTTGTCCACATTTCCCGGAGAATCGGTGTCCCAGTAGTCGTCGAACCGTTTGAATACGGTTTTCACACCCTGCTCCCGCTCGGTGACAATAAAGGGACCTGTTCCGGATTCATGGTTCAGGGCAAAGGAGGGGCCGATTTTGACAATGGCATCCTTTGCCTGGCCGTTTTCATCCTTTCCCGAATAGAATTCGCTGTCCATGGCAAAGAAGTAGGTTGCCATGTTGAGCAGCAGGGCATAGGGTTTTGCCGTTACAATGTCAACGGTGTAGTCATCGATAATGGCCACACCGACAAAGGGATCCAGCAGCCCCTTATAATCCACACTCTTTCTCATGCGGTCAAAGGTCCATTTCACGTCCTTGGCGGTAAAGGTGTTGCCCGAGTGAAATGTCACCCCTTTGCGCAGGTAAAAACGCATCCTGTACTCGTTGATTCGTTCCCATTTTGTGGCAAGGCGCGGTTCAAAGGTCATCTCCTTTGTCCAGCGGACAAGGGGGTCAAAACACCAGTGTGACAATTGCAGCATGCCGCCGGAAAGCTGCACATGAATGTCCAGTGAAACAGGGTCGGCATCAAGTCCCACCTTCAGCGTTTTTGCCCCTGCAGAAAAGCTGAACGACAAAACGACCAGGAGACTCAACAACAATACGGTAAATCTTTTCATCCCATCCTCCTTGAAAAAAAGTTAATAAAAAACAGTGCGCCAGCAGGCAAAGATTGTTTTTATGGCCCTTACCCAGTGGAACAATACATTACACTAAGAATCATATCCCAATACAAATATCAAACTCCATGTAAGGGGTCAAGTTTTATCAGCAATTCTAATTATGGATTTTAACCGGGTTATCCGCTTTTTATTGGTCAGAGGTGTGTTTCTGGCCGCTGGGTATTTTTGAGGGGGTATTCACGAAAAATGCCAATGGGTTTTTCCGGTAATCTCCCCAAAATTTATCATATTTTAAAAAAAATATTGACTATTCATATTTCAGATGCAATGAATGGATATTCATTTTAGTTTGGCCGGGGTGATTCCCGTTGAAAGCCGGGGGAGGATGGGGGGATGAAAAATGAAAACTGCCTGTTTCTATTCCGTTTTAAAAAGTAAATTTTTTATTGAGTATCGGGGAGTAGCGGGAGGGATGCAGCGGTGACAAAGTGAGGAATAATTCATTTTTTGTTGGGCTTTCCAGGGGAGGCTGGCCAGGGTTTGAGTGGTGCGGTTTCTGAGTGCTTCAGGAGCGCTGAACGATAAAGGGATAAATTTGACCCCCCTGCTGTTTTGCAGATCAAAAAGATGCATGCAGCTGGTGGTGGTGAATGGGAGTTTTCAATCATAAATTCAGGAGAGGATGTAAGAGATGGCACAGTTTATTTCTGATAGAAGGGATATCGATTTTGTACTTCACGAGCAGCTCGAGGCGGGAAACCTGGCTAAAAAGAGTGAAGCGTTTGCAGAGTTCAACAAAAAAACAATAGATCTCATCGTTTCCGAGGCGCGCAACCTAGCCGTAAAGGAGATCCTGCCAACCCAGAAAGAGGGAGATGATCAGGGATGCTCCCTTGAAAACGGTGTTGTCACCACCCCGGATTCCTTCAAACGGCTCTACGATCTGTTCAACGAAGGGGAGTGGCTGGCCATGACCGAAGATCCCGAATGGGGCGGCCAGGGAATGCCACGAACCGTTGCATCCGGGGCCATGGAGTATTTCAACGGTGCCAACTACCCGTTCATGATGTATCCCGGCTTGACCCACGGGGCGGGAAAGCTGGTTGATGAGTTTGGCACGGACAAGCAGAAAGAGCTGTTTTTAAAGAAGATGTTTTCGGGGAAATGGTCGGGAACCATGCTCCTCACCGAGCCCGGGGCGGGCAGTGACGTGGGGGCCCTGACCACCACGGCCACAAAGAACGACGACGGCACCTACTCGATCACAGGAGAGAAGATCTTCATCTCCGGCGGAGAGCACGATCTAACGGAGAATATCATCCACCCGGTTCTGGCCCGCATCGAAGGGGCCCCCGAGGGAACCAAGGGCATCTCCCTGTTTCTCGTGCCAAAATACCGGGTCAACGATGACGGCTCCCTGGGGGAATTCAACGATGTGGTCTGCACCGGCATCGAGCACAAGCTCGGCATCCACGGCAACAGCACCTGCTCCCTGGCCCTTGGCAGCAACGGCAACTGCGTCGGTACCCTGCTTGGCCAGGAGAACAAGGGGATGAAGGCGATGTTCGTCATGATGAACGAAGCCCGTCTCCTGGTGGGATTCCAGGGGTTTGCCTGTGCAACGGCCTCGTACATGTATGCGGTCAACTATGCCAAGCAGAGAATCCAGGGGAAAAACCTGGTGGAGATGATGAACCCCGATGCCAAGTCCGTTCCCATTATCAAACACCCCGATGTCCGGCGTCAGCTGCTGAAAATGAAATCCTCTGTGGAGGGGATGAGAAGCCTGTTGTACTATGTCAACTATTGTGCCGACATGGCCGTCATCGGCGAAACCGAAGAGGAGAGAAGCAAGTTCCACGGGCTTGTGGAGGTGCTGACCCCCATTGCCAAGGGGTATGTGACGGACCGGGCCTTTGAGATCTGCAGCCAGGGCATGCAGGTGTACGGAGGGTACGGGTTCATCGAAGAGTACCCCATGGCCCAGCTGCTCCGGGATTGCAGGATCACCATGATTTACGAGGGCACCAACGGTATCCAGGCCATGGATCTTCTTGGCAGAAAGCTTGGCATGAACAAGGGAAAACCGGTCATGGACCTTTTCGGCGAAATGCAGCAGACCGTGGCCGCTGCCAAAGAGCTTCCCGGTCTTGAAGCCTATGCTGCAAGCGTTGAAAAAGCACTGAACCGCCTGGGGGAAGTGGCCCTGAACATGGGTCAAACCGCCATGTCCGAAAAGGTGCTCAACGCCTTTGCCAATGCCCATCCTTTCCAGGATGCCACCGGTGACGTGGTCATGGCATGGATGCTGCTGTGGAGGGCCTCCATTGCTGCCGAAAAACTCGAAAAGGCAAAGAAAAAGGACAAACCTTTTTACGACGGGCAGATCAAGTCCCTCCAGTTCTTTGTGGAAACCCAGCTGCCCGTTGCCATGGGAAATCTCAACGGCCTGAAAACCGTTGGCAGCGCAGCCATCGACATTGACGACGCCTCGTTTGCCGGTTAATATAATAGAGGGACACGATAATAATAGAGGGACACGATACCTATTTTTGTAATAGAGGGACACGATACCTATTTTTGGAATACAGCGCAATACTTAGAAAAGGGGCCTGGTCCT
>DATFJZ010000266.1:0-3426 GCA_035268945.1 Desulfobacteraceae bacterium
TATCTCAGAAAAAACTGGATCATCGAGTAACAGGAATGATAATTTCGACGGTTCTCCGGCAGAGAGGAGCAACGTCAATTTTGCATCAAACAAAGACAAAGGAAAACAAGATGGGAACATCAGGTAAACTTTTTGGCATTGGCGTCGGCCCGGGAGATCCCGAGCTGCTTACCATCAAGGCGGTACGGTGTATTCAGCAGGCCGACGTGATCTTTACGGCGGCCTCCACAAAGAACAGCTACAGCCTGGCCCTTGAAATAGCAGAACCCCACCTTTCCAGTGGAACGGAACAGATCGCCCTCTCCTTTCCCATGACAACGGACAGGGATGCCACCACGGCTGCATGGAGCGAAAACGCCGAAAAGATCGCCCAGGTCCTGAAGCAGGGGAGAAATGCCGCCTTTTTAACCCTGGGAGATCCCGTAACCTACTCAACCTTTGGCTATATTTTAAAAAGCCTTGAAACCATTATGCCCCAGGCACGCATCGAAACCATCCCGGGCATCACCTCCTTTCACGCGGCAGCGGCCCGCCTCAACAGGGTGCTGGTGGAGGGGGAAGAATCTCTGCTGATCACATCCGGTGCCTATGGTGGGGACAACCTGAAAGATCTTCCCCCGAATATCCAGAAGCTGGTCATGGTAAAAGCCTATAAAAACACCAAAAAGATCAATGCCGCACTCAAGGAGAGCAATTTTTACCAGAATTCGGTGGCCATCTGCCAATGCGGCAGAAAAGGGGAAAAGATCCTCACGGAGCTCGATGAACTCGAAGAGCGGAAACCGGACTACTGGACCTTGATCCTGGCAGGAAAATGAAGCAGAAGAGAGGACACGGAAAACGATTCATCATCGCCATCGGACTTTCCGCTGCTGTGCTTGGTGCCGGCATGGTCACGGCCGATGCCGTCACTTTTTCCGATATTACCGCAACCCTTTTTTTCCCATTGGCCCGGCTCATGGCTTTTATTGCCATCGGCCTCGCCGCAGGCCAGATCATCGAAGCGGCAGGGTGGACAGAGAAGCTGGCCGTGGTGGCCGGCCCCTTTTTCAGGGCTTCCAACCTGGGCAACCGGTGCAGCGCCGCCTTTACCACGGCGTTTATTTCCGGAACGGCGGCCAATGCCATGCTGTTTGACTACTACCAGGAAGGGAAGATCTCCAGGATGCAGCTTTTTTTGACAAACTACGTCAACCAGCTGCCGGCCTTTTTCCTCCACCTGCCAACGACCTTTTTCATTGTCATTCCCCTGACGGGAGCCGCCGGGATGCTCTACTTTGCCCTGACCTTTACCGCCACACTGCTGAGGACAATCTGTTTTCTCCTCTTTGGCTCTCTTTACCCCGGTTTTAAAACGGCGGAGGCATCCGAACAGCCGGAACAGCCCCCCCCGGGGAAATCCCGGAAAAACCAGGGCATCCTGGAGGGCATCAAGACAAAGCTGCCGGCCAGGATCACCCGCATTGCCGTATTTGTTCTGCCCATATACACCCTGGTGTTCGTGCTCAACGCCAACGGCATGTTCGATCTTTTAAACAGGGCTCTGTCAAACTACCTGACCATCACCTTCATGCCGGTGGAATCTTTGTCGGTGGTGATGCTGAGCTTTGCATCGGAATTCACCTCGGGGTTTGCCGCAGCCGGGGCCCTCATGGATGCCGGGGTCCTGACAACAAAACAGACCGTCATTGCACTGCTTGTGGGCAACATCACCGCTTTCCCCATCAGGGCCCTTCGGCACCAGATCCCAAGGTACATGGGGATCTTCACCCCTGGCATGGGACTTAAGCTTCTCTTGTCCGGACAGTTTTTCAGGATCTCAAGCCTGGTCCTTGTGGGTCTGGTCTACTACCTGACAGGGTAGAACCGGACCTGACCGGAACTCCGGCCAGATCCTCTGATGTTTGGCCTGACGGGGTCAGGTCTGTTTTCCTGGTTAACCCTTTTTATTATGGTGAAAGAAATGTTTACCGTTGATATCATCGGATGCGGGTTTTCCGCTGACGATCTCACCGAAAACCACAAACGAACCATCAAAAACGCCGACTTTCTTGCCGGGGGAAAACGGTACCTGGATTTTTTCCGGGAAACCCGGGCCGAAAAGCTTCCCATCACCAACAACATCTCCCTGGTGGCTGCCGAGGTCAAGAGAGCCATGGCAACGAAAAAAGTGGTGGTGCTGGCCTCGGGAGACCCCCTCTTTTTCGGCATCGGAGCCACCCTTGTCAAAACCATCGGCAGGGAGCATCTCCGTATCCATCCAAACATCTCATCCCTCCAGGCGGCTTTTGCCGCCATAAAGCAGCCCTGGCACGATGCCGGCATCGTCAGCCTCCACGGCAGGAAAACCGATCTCTGTTTTAAGACCCTGCTGAAGGGGAAAAACAGGGTAGCCCTGCTCACCGATCCCAAAACCCCTCCCGGCTGGATTGCAGAACGACTCCTGGAACAAAAAGTCTCCGGCATTACCATGTCGGTTCTGGAAAACCTGCGCACCCCCCATGAACGGATCACCCTGGGAAAGCCCCTGGAAACCATTGCTGGCGAAAGTTTCTCTTCCCCCAACATTGTGATCCTTGAAACGGACCGGGAACAACCACGCCCCTCCAGGGCCGGGACGGAACCGGACAGCGTCGCCTGTGATCCAAAAAGAGCAGCGGTATTTCCCGGCATGCCGGAACACTGCTTTGTCCATGAAAACGGGCTGATCACCAAGGCGGAAGTGAGGGCCGTTGTCTTTTCCAAGCTCAGGCTGGTATCCGAGGCCCACACCTTCTGGGATCTGGGGGCAGGATCCGGGGCTGTTTCCATCGAAGTGTCAAAGTTTATCCCCCGGGGCAGTGTCACAGCCGTGGAGAAGAAGCAGGAGCGCATTGCCGACATCCGAAAAAACATCCACCGCTTCGGGGCGGCGAACATAGAGACCGTCCATGCCCACCTGCCCGGGGGAATTGAAGGACTTGAAACACCGGACAGGGTATTCATCGGCGGCGGCGGCAGAGACCTCGTTGCCATCATGGACGTCTGCTGCACCCGGATGGCAGACAAGGGAATCATGGTGATCAACACCGTGCTGTTGCAGAACATCGCGCCGGCCCTGGAGCTGCTCCAGAGCAAGGGATTTGAAACAGACCTTGTACAGGTCCAGGTGGCCGTCTCCCGGTCCATGCCCTTTGGGGATCGGCTGGCACCGCTGAACCCCGTCTGGATCCTGTCGGGAAGAAAAAACGGAGATGGCTGTTCCGGCCAGCAAATCGAATGATCCATCAGCAAGGTGCTCACAAAAAAGGTGGGGTCGTAGACGCGGAGCCAAGTCGAATTAGAGGCAGCCGGTTCGGGGTTTTGCCCGTAGCGGTTTTGAGCGGCAGCTGTGAGCACGGATGCTCAAGACAGCTGCCGCTCACCTCGGAGCAGCCCATGGACGGG
>DATFJZ010000267.1:0-4090 GCA_035268945.1 Desulfobacteraceae bacterium
ATGAACTTCACCTCGGTGGGATCCGCCTTGTACAGGATGCTGGTGATCATGGCGTTCAAGCCGACACTCTTTCCCGTTCCGGTGGCTCCGGCAATGAGAAGGTGGGGCATGGATTCCAGCCGGGCCGTCACAGGGATACCGAAGATATCCTTGCCCAGCCCCAGGGTCAGTTTTGAATCCGAGGCGGCAAATTCCGATGACACGAGAAGCTCTTTGAGGGTAACGATCTTTTTCACCTCGTTGGGCAGCTCAACCCCCACAACATCCTTGCCCGGTATGGGGGCGATGATACGGATGCTTACGGCGCTCAGGGCCAGGGCGAGGTCATCGGTGAGGTTGACTATCTTGCTGATCTTGACCCCCGGTGCCGGCCTGTATTCAAAGGTGGTGAGCACCGGCCCGGGAAGAATGGCAACCACCTCGCCGGTGATCCCGAAGTCGTTGAGTTTTTTGGCAAGGATCTCGCCTTTCTCCTTGAGCTTGTCCGTGTCAACACCGGAAGGCCCTTTTTTGGTTTCATTGAGCAGGGAGACCGAAGGCAGCAGAAGATTTTTCTTCTCCCGGAGATCCTCCCGGAAATGGGCTTTCCCGGCTTGCTTTTTCATTTTTTTCACCGTTTTGATTTCAGGTCCCTTCTGATCCCCGCTGCCCTCCGGTTGATCATTGGCGGGTCCCCCGGCGGGAATTTCCATCTCCTTGGAAAATAGGGGAAGCAGGCGCTTAAGGCCCCTGGGGCTGCTTGATACTGGAATAAGCCGGGTTGTTTCTTTTCGTTTCCGGTGTTGTTGCTGCCAATGGTCAACGCCCTTTTTCACCAGGGAAAAAAGCCGTTTCACCTGGCGGGTAATACCCCGAAACAGGGCAATAACAGCTCTATGAAACAATTGGCCAAAGGTAACGATGGAAAAACCGGTGACCATGACCGAACCGGTGACCACAAGGAAAAACAGAATGATCACCGACCCGGCAGGCTTGGTATACCGTACAAGAAGATCGGCAAGGGGAATTCCCACAATCCCCCCGGACGAGTAGGCCTTCCCGAAAACGAGGTACTCGTGGTGAAAGATGGAAAGCAGGCCCCCGGTGCTGACAATGAGGAAAAAACTGCCCAGCAGGGTAAACAGAAAAATCCTCGGACTTCTTTTTTTAAAATACCAGATGCAGCAGAGCAGCAGAACCAGGGGAATCCAGAAGGCACCAAGGCCGAACAGGGCGATGAGACCGCCGGCGTAGTAAGCCCCCACAAGGCCGAAGCTGTTCTCCACATGGAGGTCGGAGGAAAAGCGGCTGTGGTTGATGGATGGATCAGAAGGCGAATAGGAAAAGAGGCTCACCAGGGTAAGCACCACAAGAAAACCGAATAATATGGTGAGAAGCTCTTTTTTCATACTTCAATGATGATGGGCAGGACAACGGGCCTTCGTCTGATGGTAAAAAAGAAATACTGCTTCAGGGCTTTCTGGAGCTTAGCCCGGATAATGTCCACCCGGTTCGCAACCCCGGCCTCTATTTCCTCGACAATCTCGAGAATGACACACTGGGCATCGTCAACCAGATAGCCGGTTTCCGCACCGAACACAAACCCCTTGGAGACCAGCTCGGGCCCGTAAAGCACAATACCGGTCTCTTCGTCAATGATCATGGTGACAACAACCAGCCCGTCCTCGGAAAGAATCCGCCTCTCCTTTAAAACACTCCGGCCTATGTCCCCTATGCCCTTACCGTCCACAAGGACCCTGCCGGTATCCACCCGGCCGTCTATTCTGCCGCCCTTTTCGTCAAAGACGATCACCCGGCCGTTCTCGGCAAGGAGAACATTCTCCCGAAAAACACCGAGCTCCTCGGCGAGCCTTGCATGTATGACAAGGTGACGGTACTCGCCGTGGATGGGAATATGATATCGGGGATTGGTCAGCTGGATCATCATCTTGAGCTCTTCCCGGCAGGCATGGCCTGAGACATGGACATTGGCAAGCTTGTCGTAGACCACATCGGCACCTCGCCGGTAAAGGTTGTTGATGATATTGGCAATGGCCTTTTCATTGCCGGGAATGAACTTGGACGACAGGGTGACGCTGTCCCCTTTTTTGATGTTGATCTGCTTGTGGTGGCCGGTTGCCATGCGGGAAAGGGCCGACATGGGCTCCCCCTGGCTCCCCGTGGTGATGATCACCACCTGGTTATCGGGACAGGCGGCAACCCCCTTGACACCGAGGACCATGGATTCCGGATAGTCAAGAAAACCAAGCTCCCTGGCAACGGCAACGTTCTGCTCGATGCTCCTGCCGTTGAACACGATCTTCCGCCCGTTTTTCAGGGCAATATTGATGATCTGCTGGATCCTGAAGATATTGGAGGCAAACAGGGCAATGATCACCCTGCCCTCACTGTTGGCGATAATCTGGCTCAGGGAGTCAAACACGGTCTGGTCGGAAACGGAAAACCCCTCCCGTTCCACATTGGTGGAATCGGACATCAGGGCAAGCACCCCTTTTTCACCGCATTTGGCAAACCGCGAAATGTCCGTGGTGTTGGATTCCAGCAGACAGTGGTTGATTCTGAAATCGCCGGTATGGACAATGAGGCCCAGGGGGGTTGTGATGGCAAGGCCCACCCCGCCCACAATACTGTGGCTGACACGGATGAACTCGATGGTAAAGGGATCAATAGAGATCGTTTCACCGGCATTTACGGTGTTAAGAGTCGTTGTGTGTAAAAGTTCAAACTCCCTGAGCTTGTTCTGGATGATGCCCAGGGTGAACTCTGTGCCGTAGACGGGAATGGAAAGCTCTTTGAGCAGATAGACAAGGGCACCGATGTGGTCTTCGTGGGCATGGGTGATGATGATACCCTTTACCCGGGTTTTGTTTTCCCGGATATAGTCCATTTCAGGGATCACAATATCCACGCCCAGCATGTAATCTTCTGGAAACATAAGTCCGGCATCGATAAGGAAAATTGTGTCGCCGTACTCCACAACCATCATGTTCAGGCCAATCTCACCAAGACCGCCCAGGGGGATTATTTTAAGCATTGATCACGTTCCCGTTATTTCAGCAGCCATTTTTTTTGCTCCCACTGAAAGGTTAAAAATAAGAGGGTCACACATTGATTTCCAGCTGTGCAAGCATGTCATCCACCTTGTCCATGAGCCAATCCCGCTGCCGCACAGTGGCATACCCCATGCAGTCGCATTTGATGCTGTTCTTGATTCGCACCAGCAGCTCGCAGGCAAGGAAGCCTTCTTCCAGTTCAAGGGCAAAGATGTGGGGCTGACAGGAGGTGTGCTCTTGTTGCACCGGTGTTAAAATCTCCCTGTCAAGCTCGATCCAGTAAATGCTGCCAAGGGGGGAGGCTGTAAAATGGTCTTTAAAATAATTTTCAAGCCTTTTGTGGTCTTCGGGCCGCAACCCGTCTATTAAGTATTGTTTCATAATAGTTGAAATTATAGCACATCCCCGATCATCGATGCAAGATTTAATAGCTTTTCTCTGCAATCCAAACCCTCCTTGGTTTCTTATCTCTGAAATTTGCATTTTTTTGGCAAGATAATCGGAAAGCTTTGTCGGTTCTGGCTTGTCCAGGTTAGGGGAACCACCCCGGTTACCAAAAATTTCAACAAAAAATAAATTTTTCCTTGTGTATATCTTTATAAAACTTTATAAGAAACCTGTTCAGGTTTTTTAGACAACTTCTCCGGGTGCTGTTCCACCGCCCTGAAAGAGCCTGACCACCCCATATGGATAATCGATGGTTAATGGCTCTATTAATCATCACAATGGATGCAGACTCTGCATATATTTTTTTAAACCGATTAAGGAGGCTTTATGTCAACTTTTGTATTTGGTCACAAAAACCCGGACACAGACACTGTTTGTGCAGCCATTGCCCTGGCTGATCTGAAAAAAAAACTTGGTGAGGATGTTGTTCCCGCCGTCCAGGGAGAACTCAGCCCTGAATCCAAATTTGTCCTGGATAAATTTGGTGTCACCGCCCCTGAAACCATGACATCATTTGCCGGCAAGGATGTTTACCTGGTTGACCACTCCGATCTTGCCCAGAGCCCCGACGACCTTGACAAGGCCAATGT
>DATFJZ010000268.1:0-4445 GCA_035268945.1 Desulfobacteraceae bacterium
GAGCCGCTTGATGGTTCGGTCGCCGCCGACAAAATCGCTGACAAATTCGTTTTTGGGATGGGTGAGCATCTCTTCCGGTGAGGCGAACTGGATCAGCTTGCCGTCCTGGAGCAGACAGATCTTGTCCCCCATCTTGATGGCCTCGTCGATGTCGTGGGTGACAAACACGATGGTTTTTTTCACCTTTTCCTGGATTTTTAGAAACTCGTTCTGGAGATGCTCCCGGTTGATGGGGTCGATGGCGCCGAAGGGTTCGTCCATGAGCATGATGGGAGGATCACCGGCCATGCCCCTTGCAACGCCGATTCGCTGCTGTTGCCCGCCGGAAAGCTCCCTTGGATATCTGTCCATGTACTCTTCAGCAGAGAGGTTGACGATATCGAGAAGGCTGTGTACCCTCTCTTTGATCTTGTTCTTGTCCCACTTGAGCAGGTTGGGTATCACGCTGATGTTCTCGGCAATGGTCATGTTGGGAAAGAGCCCTATGTTCTGGATCACGTACCCGATGCGCCGCCGCAGCTGGATGGTGTCCAGGCTGGAGACATCCTGGCCGTCAATGTAGATTTTCCCGCTGGTGATGGAGTGGAGGCGGTTGATCATTTTCATGGCTGTGGTCTTGCCGCAGCCGGAAGGACCGACAACGGTGCAGATTTCTCCTTCTTCAAGCTCAAAGGAGAGTTCATCCACAGCCCTGAAATCGGTTCCTGGATATATCTTTGTTACCTTGTCAAGTTTTAGCATTGTTCCCATAATGATTGTTCTCCCCGGTTTAATCGGTTGCCTGTTTGACTTTCAATCCGGTTGGTGTTACCCAGTCTTCACATTTTTCAAGAAATATGTCGCAGACGATGGCCAGCAGGCCCATGCTGATGGCTCCTGCCAGAACCGCGGCATTGGTGGACCGCTGAAGTCCCTGAACAATGAAATCGCCAAGGCCGCCGGCACCGATATACGCTGCAAGGGCGGCAATGGCAACGCCCATGACAACCGAGGTCCTGACGCCGGCCATGATGATCGGTGCGGACAGGGGCAACTCCACCCGGATGAGGAGCTGGAAGCTTGTCATCCCCATTCCGATGCCGGCTTCGATCATGGATGGGTCCACGTTTTTCAGGGCAATATAGGTGTTCCGTATGATGGGCAGCAGGGAGTAGAGGGCCAGGGCCGTTACCGCAGGGACAGTACCGATGCCGATGCCCTGGACCATGTCAACACTCTTGTCGATGGACGAAAGGATCGGCATCATGAACCCGAACATGGCAATGCTTGGAATGGTGATGAGAATGCTGGAAATGTACAGGATGATCTTGGCCCCCACAGGATGACGGGTGATATAGACGCCCAGGGGGATGCCGGCCACAATGGCGATGGCCAGGGCGATGCCCACGATCTTCAGGTGATCCACGGTTTGAAGGCCGGTTTTGCTGAAATTATCGGCAAAGAACCGCAGGGGACCTGAAACAAAAAAAGGTTCCACAATGGATCCATAAGCAACGAGCGAAAAAACGAAAACCCCCAGCAGACACCAGAAATCCTCGATGGAAACCATGTACCGGAAAAAGGCCACAATAACCATGGCGGTGACAATGATCCAGGCCGAGAAAAACCCATAGGTGTCGTTGATGGTGAAGGTTTCAAGCTTTGCGTAAAACCCCTGGGAGAGGTGAAAAAGATAGATAAACAGTGAAACGAGAAACAGGACAAAAAACATGTAATACGAGGTCCGGCCAATGGTCCCTTTTTTTATTCCCGACTTGTAGTAGGAGAAGATGACGACAAGAAGGGCTGCTGTCAGCGCCCATGCGCCGGCCAGGGAGAAATGGTTGAAAAAAAACGGAATGGTCCCGATGAAAAACATCACAAACATGAAGATCCCCGGATAGGGGGTTGTTTTCAGATGATCCGCCAGGTAGATAAGAAAAAAGATCACAATGGCGAACAGGGGCACCATCTGGGACATTCGCAGGATATTATAGGATGCAAGAAATTCAATATCAAGGTCGTAGAGGCTTAAAAGCATGTGAAAGGCGGAAAATGGTTGATCCTGGTAAAGGAATCGGCCGGGGAACCATGGCAGAAAAAAGGTCATGAACAGCAGGATAACCGAAAAGAGAAAAAACCGGTCGGACAGTTTCCATGAAAAGATCTCACGGTATTTGGGTGTTGTGACGTCTGCCGCGCAATAGGCACACTGCTCTGCATCTTCAGGCAGTTCCTTTTTGCACGCGGGACAGATTGGAACTTTTGTTTTCATTTCCCCTCCTTTTAAAAAAGATACGAAACCTCAGGTTTTCCGGGTGCGTCGCTGGTCTGTTTTTCGTGTGTCACATATCGCCGCTGCCGTGCGTCGGCCCCTGCTTTTTCCGATTCCGGTGGTTCAATTGTCAGGGCGACATGCCTGGAAAAGCGTCCAGGAACTCCGGCAGGTGATCATGATAAAATCCATACAGGATGTAACAAAATCTGTCAACAAGAAATTTTCCTTGAGGCCTTCCTGTTACTCGATGATCCAGTTTTTTCTGAGATAACCGACCAACCGATGGGGGCGGGGTTATTCCAAAAACTGGATCATCGAGTGCTAAAAGTTGAGGTTCGCTTAAAAGTTGAGGTTAGCGACAAATCGTTCCATGAAGCCCCTGGATGACCCCAGCTCCAGGTGTTCCATCTGCTGAAGCTGTTCTTCCAGGAAACGGCGCTGCCGGACATCAATTAAGAGCTGGATGCTTCCGTCAATGGAGGCATTGCCGATGAACAGCAACCTGTTTGCCGTCCCCTGTGGAATCATGCCGATACGTTCCATATTTTCCGGGTTCAGGTATTTCCCGAATCCCCCTGCAAGATAGATGGCGTCGATCTGGTCCGGTTCCAGGGAAGCCCTGTCAAGGATCTGCTCGATGCCGCTTTTGATGGCGGATTTGGCCAGCTGGATCTGGCGGATGTCCTTCTGGGAAAGAAAGACATTTTTTCCATAACAGAACCAGGATTTATCGTTCATGACAACCACCCTGCCAGGCTGAGGTGTGTTTGTCGGTTCACCGTTATCTCCGGTGACAAATTTGCCTGTTGGGTTTATCATGCCCGCTTCCAGGAGGGCGGCAATGAAATCCACAATCCCGCTGCCGCAGACACCCCTGACAGGGGCATTGTCTATGGTATCAAACACCAGGTTTCCATTGTTGACAGATACATGCTCCACTGCGCCTCTTTCCGCCCTCATGCCCGACGATATACTCATGCCCTCAAAGGCCGGGCCGGTGGCCGTGGAGGTGGTGAAACGCTCCCCTGCGGCATTGAGGCAGATCTCCCCGTTGGTGCCCAGATCAATATAAAGAACCGAGCGGGTATCATCGAAAAATTCAGGGCAACAGACAAGACCGGCACTGATGTCCGATCCCACATAGGCGTGCAGCACTGGGGGGATGTACGCCTGGGCTGCACGGTTGACCCCGAGGCCGAAATCCGAGGCAGGGTAGGCTGTTCCCCCTTTGATGTCCACGGTAAAGGGAACCACACCCAGGGGGGAGGGGTCAATTCCCTTTGCCAGCTCCAGCATGGTGGTGTTGCCGCCGATGGTGACATCGATGATGGCATCCACACTGACATCGACATGGGTGCAGATGGACTGGGCAAGGCGGTTCACTTCCCCCCGGACGAGGCCGGTGAGTTCTTCCAGCCCCCCAGGGGCGGCGGCGTGCTGGATACGGGTCAGCACATCATGGCCCAGGCGGGTCTGGGGATTCAGACTGACGTCCGATCCGATGATCTCTCCGGTTTTCAGGGACACCAGGGAGACGGCAAGGGTTGTGGTACCAATGTCAACGGCAAGGCCCAGGGGCTCAAAGGATTGGTTCCAGGCAATTGGAACCGGCGGCTGGTCCCGGGTTTTCCAGGCCATGAACCAGGTGTTGTCCTGGAAATAGATCTCCACCCCGGGGTCCACCGGTCCCGTCGAGCGTTTCTGTGCCTGGAGCATGCTCCCCCCTGGTTCCCCCTGGCCGCCCAGGAAAAAGTTTTCTCCCACATGGACAGAGATGTCTGTTTCGGGGACCAGGAGGCACGCCAGCCGCACTCCCTGGTCCGCTTCTTCCGGGGATATCTGCTTGTGGGGGGTGTGGGGAATCTCTTCGCTGTTGTCAACCCGGACACGGCATTTCCCGCAGATACCCTTTCCTCCGCAGGGAGTTTCGATGCCAATGCCTGCTCTTTCCAGTCCGGTGTACAGGGTCGTTCCTTTTTCGATCTTGCAATGCTTGTCAAAGGGCTGAACATAAACGTTGATCATTTTTTTTCCTGAATGAATAATACTCGATGATCCAGTTTTTATAATATCCCCGCCCCCAACGGTTGGTCGGTCAGGAACGAGAACGTCGGAGGACTTTTTGCCCTACCATGCTAAAAATCAGCGACCTGCGGCCACTGGTCCTCAAACAGCTTGATTGTCGCAA
>DATFJZ010000269.1:0-2362 GCA_035268945.1 Desulfobacteraceae bacterium
GGCCCGGCGGCTTCACACCACCCTGGAGGGCATGGATGTCAAGGCCTTTCTGGACGAGACGGTCAAGAAAGTGTACCAGAATCCTTTGATCCATGTTGCCCATGAGGCCACTATTGTGGATGTCTCCGGGTATATCGGCAATTTCACCACCACCGTTGAAACCGGGGGGAGGCGAAGAGCCATCAACCACGGCGCCGCCGTCATTGCCACCGGTGCAGAAGAGTATGAACCCGACGAGTTTCTCTACAAGGAGAACGAGTCGGTGGTCACCCACATGGAGCTCGGGGAAAAAATTGCGGAGCAGGATGAACGGGTGGTTGGGGCCCGTACCGTTGTGATGATCCAGTGCGTGGGGTCGCGGAACGAAGAGCACAATTACTGCTCCAGGGTGTGCTGCAGCCATGCCGTGAAGAACGCCTTGAAACTGAAAACGATCAACCCGGACATGAACGTCTACATCCTCTTCAGGGACATGAGAACCTACGGGTTCAGGGAGGATTACTACCGGGAAGCATCGGAAAACGATGTGAAATTCATCCGGTACGAACCCGGGGATAGGCCCGTTGTGGAAGCCGTGGAAGAGGGGGGAGAGTCCCTGCTGCGGGTCAGTGTACCTGATCCGGTGCTGGGCAGCCGCCTGGAGATCGATGCCGACATCGTCTCCCTGGCAGCCGCGGTGATCCCTGATCGGTCTACCAGTGACATTGCCGGGCTTTTCAAGCTGACCCTGAGCCCCGACGGCTTTTTCAAGGAGGCCCATGTGAAGCTGAAGCCAGTGGAGTTTGCCGCGGACGGGGTCTTTCTCTGCGGCACGGCCCACTATCCCAAGCATGTCCAGGAGACCATCAGCCAGGCCTACGGGGCTGCGGGCAGGGTGCTGACCCTGCTGGCCAACGACACGGTCACCGCATCGGGATCTGTCTGCCAGGTGGACGAGGATGCCTGCATCTCCTGCGGGGCCTGCATCACCGTTTGCACCTATGGTGCCATCGATTTTTACGAGACCCTCCGGGGAAGAAAGGCCAGGGTCAACCCGGTTCTCTGCAAGGGAGACGGGCTGTGCAACGCCAAATGCCCCACCGATGCGATTTTTCTCAAGCATTTTACCAATGATGAGCTCACCGGCCAGATCGATGCGGCGGTGACCGATGAGGAGATCCTCCAACAGATGGACGAGGCAGTGGAAAACTAAGCGGGTGGGGTCATGGGGTCAGGCTTCGGTTATTACGGTTTTGTTTAAATTTGTCTTTAAACAGAGGTCTTTATCAAAACCGTAATAACCGAAGCCTGACCCCACCCCTGACTTGATTTGAACGGGAAGGCGAAAAAGAGAGGTGACCCAATGGGGAATGGATTTGAATTTAAACCGAAATTACTGGGATTTGTCTGCCATTGGTGAGCATACGGAGCGGCTGACCTGGCTGGAGTTTCCAGACTGCAATACGCAAGCGAAATGAGGCTGATCCGTGTGATGTGTTCGGGCAGGGTCGACCTGGAGTTTATTCTAAGGGCCTTTGCCAAGGGCCAGGACGGGGTGTTCATCGGCGGCTGTCGATTGGACGAGTGCAACTACACCACCCACGGCAATTACGATGCCCTGGCAACCACCATGATCGGCAGAAAAATCCTGGAGCGGATGGGCATTGATCCCAGACGGCTGAGGATCGATTTCATGTCCGGGGCCGACGGCAACCTTCTGGCCGGCGGGGTGGATGCGTTCACCATGGAGGTCAAAGAGCTTGGTCCCCTTGGCAAAAGTGAAAATATAGAGCCGGAAGATCTCAAGCTCAAGCTTACCGCTGCCAGGAAACTGGTTCCCTACATCAAGCTGGTGGAGAGGGAGAGGCTCAGGGTGCCGGAAAAAAAGAAACAGACCTATGAGGCGTTTTTTCAAAGTTCCACCTTTGACCGCCTCTTTGATGCGCTGATCGGCGATCATTTGACGATGAGTCAGATCATGCTGTTTCTTGGCAAAACCCCCAGGTCCACGGCGGAGATTTCCACCCTGCTGGGGCTGAGTCCCTCGGAGGTTTCCCGGCACATGAAGCAGTCTTCCCGTCAGGGCCTTGTCAGGTACGATGAAGCAGCGAAATGTTACGCCTCCGCCTGACAGTGGTGTCAGGGCTGCATTATACCATGGACTCTGGCAAAAATTCGGGTTTCAATTGCACAGGTCTGACCTTGTTGGCCACGGATTAGTGTCTGAACGAAACCCCCGTGTCTGGTCGAAATGATTAGCAAGCCAAGCAGAGAGAGGAAGCACCCATGGAGATTGAACGAATCGATGAAATCATAGAGAGCCACCAGTGTGAACCAAGCGCCTTGATCCAGATCCTGCTGGAGATCCAGAAGGAGAACCGCT
>DATFJZ010000270.1:0-3782 GCA_035268945.1 Desulfobacteraceae bacterium
TGCCGTCACAAGGATACCCACCGTTGGCGGTATGACCATTTTCAGAGCCTGGGGCAGGATGATCAGCCTCATGGTGAGGTAGTAGTTCAGCCCCATGGAATCAGCCGCCTCGTACTGACCCTTGGGCATGCCCTGGAGACCACCCCGGACAACTTCGGCAATATAGGCCGCCCAGAAGAAAATAATCGCCGCCTGGGCCCTCAAGATCTTGTTAATGGTCACCCCTTCGGGCAGAAACAATGGAAAGATGATCGTTGCCATGAACAGAAGACTGATCAGGGGAACCCCGCGGATCAATTCGATGTAAATGATGCACAGATACTTTACAAAGGGCATGCTGGACTGCCTGCCAAGGGCGAGAACCACTCCCAGGGGGTAGGCAGCGGTACAGCCGAAAAGGGTCAGCAGCAGGGTCAGGGGAAGACCGCCCCACTCCATGGTGGTGATGCGCTCAAGCCCCAGAAAACCGCCGGTCATTAAAACAGTGATGATGACAAGGCCGGCAAACCAGGCGTACACCAGCTGCTTGCACCAGAATTTCCGATAATAGGTGAAAAAAAGCAGCACAAAGAGCAGTATCATGGATGTCAGCGGCCGCCACTGGAGTTCCGGGGGGAGAAACCCGAAAATAATGAACCGTATGTTCTGGGTGACCACCGACCAGCAGGCACCGTCCGTGGCATGGCACTCCTTGCCCGTTGTAAAGAAAGCCGCCTTGAAAAGGGCCCAGTCGATCAATCCGGGAATGACCTTCAAAAGGAAACCAACGATAAGGATGGTCAAAATCGAATTGAAAACCCCGTTGAACAGGTTCTCTTTTGCCCAGCCCACAATCCCTCGTTCAAGGGGCGGCGGCTTAAGCTCGGCAACGTATTGTCTGTCTGAATGTGATATTTCCATGTTATCTATCGTTCCGCAAGTTGGCTCTTTTTATCATACCAGTTCATGATCAGAGAGGTTGAAAGACTGAATATCAGGTAGCATCCCATAATCAGCGCAACCCCTTCAATGGATTGGCCTGTCTGGTTTATGGTGGTATTGGCAACGGCAACAAAATCGGGAAAACCAATGGCAATGGCAAGGGAGCTGTTTTTCGTCAGGTTGAGCATCTGACTTGTCAGCGGGGGGATAATAATCCGCAGGGCCTGGGGAAGAACCACCAGGTGGGTGATGTGGATCTTTTTCAGCCCCATGGACATGGCTGCCTCGTGCTGTCCCTTGCTCACCGCCTGGATGCCGGCCCTTACCGCTTCGGCAACAAAGGCCGAGGTGTAGATCACAAGCCCCAGCAGCAAGGCGACAAACTCCGGGGAGAACTTGGCCCCGCCCTTGTAGTTGAATCCCTTGAGCACAGGCATGTTCATTTCCATGGGTGCCCCGGAAACAAGCCAGACAACCAGGGGCAGGCCAATGATCACCCCCAGGGATGCTGGAAACAGGGGAAAGGGTTTGCCAGTTGCCAGCTGTCGTTTCCTGGCCCAGTGCCGTAAAACAAAGGCAAGGCCGATGCCGATCACCAGGGCGGCGAGCATGAATTTGTGACAGGGATGGGCCTGGGGGATGGCAAAGAGGACTCCTCTGTTGCAGAGGAACAGCCCCTGAAAAGGAGCCAACGCCTGCCTGGGAGAGGGGAACGCCTCGTAGAACAGGGCGTACCAGAAAAAGAGCTGGAGCAGGATCGGGATGTTCTGCATGATCTCGATGTATACCAGGGCGGTCCGGGATACGAGCCAGTTTTTCGACAGCCTGGCAACACCGACAATGATCCCGATGATAAGGCAGAGAATGATCCCGAAAAACGACACCTTCAGGGTGTTGAGAAAACCCACCAGCAAAGCCCGGGCGTAGGAGTCTGCCGCCGTGTAGGCCACTGGACTCTCGCCGATTTCAAACGACGCCTCGGTGGAGAGAAACCCGAAGCCTGAAGTGATATTCTGGTTTTCAAGGTTTGTCAAGGTGTTGTGAACAAGATACCAGGCAAGAAGCCCAACCATCACAAAGGTCAACACCTGGTAAAAAACGGCCCGCTTTCCCGGATCAAGCCAGAAAGGAACACTTTGTTCAGAAACTGTAGTGGTCATAATTAGTTATCATGCTTTTTTTATAAGAAAGCCATCAGCTATCAGCTATCAGCCGTCAGTATTTTTCTTCTGATTACTGACGGCTGATTACTCTCAATCAGGTGGCTTTCATGCTTCGTTGTGGCTGGTGGTTACAGCCATGTAGGTTTTATAAGAAAGTCGTGTTGCGGCGGCAACCGGTCCGGGTTTTGCCCTACGCTCATGGAGCCAGGGCTCCTCTTCGAGTCACGCAAATCATCCAGGATTTGCTCCGAGGTGAGCGGCAGCTCCTTCAGCCTCCATGCTGACCGCTGCCGCTCAAAACCGCTACGGGCAAAACCCGGATCGGCTGCCTCTAATTCGACTTTCTATCTTTGCTGTGAGCACCCTGCTCATGTGGGTTTATATGAAACAGCCGATTTAGAGCCCCCGGCGGTTGCCTGTTTCATGCTTCGTTGTGTCCACCAGGACATGGGGGGTTATATGAAACAGGAGCATCAGAGCCGCAAACATCGCCCTGGTCTCATTACCTGATGGGAGAAGCGTACATCAGCCCGCCTTCGGTCCACAGGGCGTTGAGTCCCCTTTCAAGTCCGAGGGGGGTGTCAGGCCCGATGTTTCGATTAAAGATCTCGCCGTAATTACCCACCTTTTTGACAATGTTGTAGGCCCATTTGTTGTCAAGGCCAAGCTGGTTACCCATGTCTCCTGTGACGCCGAGAAAACGCTGGATCCCGGGATTTTTGCTTTTCAGCTTTGCATCCACATTGTCCGAATTGATGCCGAACTCTTCGGCCTGGATCAGGGCGAACATGGTCCACTTGACGATATCATACCATTCGTCGTCCCCGTGCCTGACAACCGGACAGAGGGGCTCCTTGGAGATGATCTCGGGAAGGATCTTGTATTTATCGGGATTTGAGGAAGAAGCCCTGTGGCCGGCAAGCTGGGAAGAGTCTGAGGTGAGGCAGTCACACCGACCTGCAAAGAAGGCCTTGTTCAGCTCTGCGGTGTTTTCAATGACAACGGGATTCCAGTTCATGTCGTTGGCCCTGAAAAAATCAGCAGCATTCATCTCCGTGGTGGTGCCCGGGAGAACGCAGACCGTTGCGCCGTCCAGCTGTTTTGCACTGTCCACTCCCAGATCGGTGCGGACAAGGAATCCCTGACCGTCATAGTAATTCACCGGGGCAAAATTCAAAGCGGCCTTTGTCTCCCTGGTCAATGTCTGGGTTGTGTTTCTGCAGAGCACATCCACCTCACCGGACTGGACGGCAGGAAGGCGCTGAACAGCCGTCAGGGGAGTAAACTTGACCTTGGAGGCATCGTTAAACACGGCAACGGCAACGGCCCTGGCCGTATCGACATCCAGGCCTTCCCATTGCCCCTTGTCATTTGCCATACTGAAGCCGAACACATCACCGTTGACCCCTGCCTTTATGAACCCTCGCTCCTGTACTTTTTCAAGTGTTCCGGCCATGGAAACGGCAGCCATGGACAAGGCAGTGAGGCAAACAACTAAAATCTTTGTGCATTTCATACTCAACCCTCCTAAAAATTAAAACAATTAACAGATGATCAAATAAACAGAATGTATTTATTTGAAGCCACAAAACTTTCTATAAGGTAATCAGTACAATTTGCATACCATAAACACTGTTATTTGCATAGGACTTTATAAAAAAAAAGCCCTGACCGGATTTGCATCCAGCCAGGGCTTTT
>DATFJZ010000271.1:0-4111 GCA_035268945.1 Desulfobacteraceae bacterium
GTTCTCGTGGAGGCCGGGGCAATCCGCTGGGGGCGGCGCAATACTGTTTTTATCTTTGTTGTGAGCATGCTGCTCATGGCCGTTTATAGGAAATGGTCTCGTCTCCTCTGAGGCCTGACAGAATCTCCACCATACCGTCCATGGTTCTGCCCGTTTTCACGTATCGCTTTTGATATTGGCTGTTTTCCATGACCATGACGATCTCCAGCTGGCCGATCTTCCTCACCGCATCGGCCGGCACGAGAACCACCTCCGTGCTGGCCGCCGGGATGAGCAGCTTGCCGTACATGCCGGGATAGAGACCGGGGAGGGACGGGATGGCGGCCTTGACGAGGAAGGTTCTGGTTTCCGGGTCCGCATAGGGAATGATCTCCTCCACCGTTGCCCGGCATACCCTGTCAAGGCTGGTGATTTCAGCGGTGAGTTCCTGTCCTTTTTTTACCCTGTTTATCATCCCTTCCCGGACATGGGCCTCCAGCCTGAACCCTGTCTCGGTCCTGATGGTCATCAAAGGTTTGCCCGGCAGGGCAAGATCCCCGGGTTCAATGGTCCGGGTGATGACCCGCCCGTTGAAGGGGGCTGTTATCTCTGTAAAACCAAGGCCCACCCGGGCTTCTTTTACCGCCTCCTGGGCCTGCTGGATTCTGGCCTCTGCCCCGTTCAATGCCTGGCTGGCCCTGGCGAAATTTGCCTTTGCCTGGAGCCATGCCGACTCGGCCGATTCAAGTTCCTGTTCCGTGGCGGCATTGGAGCTGTAGTATCCTTTTATCCGCTGGTACTGCTGTGATGCCTCTTTGCGGGCGGCCCTGGCGGAATGGATGGTTTGTTCCGCCTGCCGCTTTGACGATTTAGCCTCTTTCAGGGCCTGTTCTGCCTTGGTAAGGCGGGCTTCGGGCTGCCGGGAATCCAGGGTAATCAAGAGTTGTCCCTGGCTTACGTCATCGCCGGAGGTGACAAGGACCTCTTTTACTGTGGCCCGGATCTGGGATTCTATGCGTGTCTCCATCCTCGGCTTGATGGTCCCCACAGCCCTGTATTTCTCTGTGATGGTTTCCACCCTTGCCGCTGCGGTGCGGTTTTCTTTTTCCTGGTCCAGGGAGGGCTGGTTTGCCGTGGAAACGGCGGCAGCAGCAAACATCAACAGGGCCGCCAGAAAAAGGGGGACAAAACAGGGTAAGGACCTTTTTTGGGTAAGATGCTGCATGGGGTTACTCCTTTTTCCAGATTGAGGACAAAATGCCCAGGGCCCTGGCAATTTCTCCTTTTGCGATTTTTTTGTCAAACCGGGCAGCGGCCAGATTGATCTCGGCCCTGCTTGCGGCAAGTTCGGTTTCAAGGTACCGGGTGATGGGCACCGAGCCCCCCTGGTACCTCAGGCGTGCCAGTTCAAAGGATTCTGCCGCCTTGGCCGTGGCCGTTTTTGCCACATCAAACCGCTTGTTTGCGTCCATCAGGTCGAGGAAGGCGGTTTTTACATCCCGCAGCACGGCAAGCCTTGTTTTTTTCATGCCTGCCCTTGCCCGGGCCAGCTGGTATTCTGCCCCTGCTATTCCCGCTTTTGTGGAAAAGCCCGTGAAAACATCCCATTGCGCCCTTACGCCCACGGTGTAATTGCCCTTGTTGGCGTTGAGTTCATGGGTCTTTGAATCCATGTAGTATGTTGACTTGAGATCCACCCTTGGAAGGTAGTCGGATTTTGCCATTTTTACCGCTATTCTGGCCTGTTCCAGCCGTTGCCGGGCCGATGTCAGTTCAGGCCTGCTGCCAAGGGCGATTTCTTTTCCCCCGGCATAGGTGTCAGGGAAGCTCACCGGGCAGGAGCATCCCTTTACCAGGGTTATGGTGCCTAAAGGCTCCCGGCCCATGAGATTTGCCAGGGTCGCTGCGGTGGTGGCGTGGAGGTTTTGGCTCTGGACCAGGTCTTTTTCCGCCTCGGCAAGCCGGGTCTTGAGGGATAGGATGTCCGATTTGAGCACCCCCCCTCCCCTGAAACGCACTTCCATGATTCTCAGCTGCTCTTTGATGGTGGTTTTCGATTGCCTGGCAATGGCCACATAGTCCTCGGCCTTTAACAGTGAAAAATAGGTTTTTATCACGGCGATCACGATTCGGTCTTTTCCTGTTGCCAGCAGGGCCTCTTTTCCCTCAATGTTCAGGGCGGCCATCTTTCGGGCAAGGCGGTCCTTGCCCCCTCGGAAGAGGTTCCAGCCCATGGTGATCCCGGTCTCAAAATTGGAAAAACGTCCCGGGTCGTTAAAATCGGTATTCCTGGGAAGATCTCGCTGGTCAATGGTTTTGAACAGGTAGGCAGACGGGGCATCCCCTGCAGAATGGTCCGTGTACAGAGAAATAGCAGGCAGAAAAAGTGCTCTGGTTTTTTCCAGGTCCGCTTCCGCTTTTTTCACCGCCGCTGCAGCCATGGTGATGTCGGGGTTTTCCGCCAGTGCCGTGGTGATAGCCGTTTCAATGTGAAGGGGGGATGACCGGTTCAACGGGATTTCTCCGGCAGGGACCGGCAGAACTTCTGTTGTTGATACGAGCAGGCACACAACGAAACAGGCAAAGGCTTTCATCTTGACTCCTTTCTGCTGGATTGTTCTGGTTTTTGCTGAAAAAAAGGGTGATGGTAATAAAGGCATAGCTTATAATTGCCAAAATTGCAAACCATCCATAAAAAATACCCAGTGGGGCCAGGCCGATTGCCGTGACCCAGTGCAACACAATCACCGTTGGCGAATGCATCCGGATGGGAAAATCATGGGACCGGCAGATGACGGCCAGCCCGCAGAGATTCCATCCGTACAGCGAGGCAAATACGTGCATGTGCATGAGCCATTTTGTCTTTTCAGAGTCATACCCCGGTGACATCTGCATGAAGATGTAGGCGATGCCTGTAACAGCGGTAAAGATGAGAAAGCCGATGCCCGAGGATAAAAACTGTTTCTGCTGAATTTCGGCGGCAAACTTCAGGTAGAGGAAAAATACCATTGTCACGGCGAGAAAAAGGGAAGAGGTGATAAAAATCTGGGGTACGAACTGTTCCAGAAGGATGAACAGGAAAAAAACGATTACCCCAAGGGTGATGGTCCAGAAGCAGAGCTCCATGAGAATTTTTGCCCTTGTCGCCTCTATCTTTTTGAGCATGGAAAAGACAACGGAAAGAGTGATCAGGGAGAGGGGGAAGGAGTACCCGAGAAAAAAAGTGTTCAGGGTCAAACGTTTCATGGTCACCAGGTGAAGATAGACATTGTTGACCATTACCAGGGATGCAATGAAAATTCCCATGGAGAGGCAGAGCAGCGATGCCTGGTGAAATTTTTCCGATACTGGTTTCCGGGGGTTGAAAAGGGTCCTGGCCGTGTCCAGAGGCAAAGTTAACCCTTTTATTTGTACTATTTCAAGGATTTTTTTTTATTGTCTGCCGAGCAGGTCTTGGAGGGCAGGAAAGAGGGATGGGTGCTGGAAACGAAACCCCGTGGCCAAAAGCTTTTCAGGTTTTACCCGGGCGCTTGCCAGCAGGGTCTCTTCTCCCATCTGACCCCACACCCGTTTTACCATGGCTGCGGGAAACGAGAAGCGTGCCTTGGTGGCAAAGACACAGGCAAGCTTTCGGGAAAACTCTTTGTTGGTGACAGGGGTCGGAGCGGTGAGGTTGACAGGGCCCTTGATGGTATCATCGGCAATGATGTGCAGGATGGCTGACAGGGTATCATCCATGCTGATCCAGCTCATGTACTGCCTGCCCTGGTCGATGACAGGACCGCATCCCGCCCGGAAGGGCAGAACCATCCGTGCAAGTGCCCCACCTGCCGGGGTGAGCACCACACCGGTGCGGAGGGTGACACACCGGATTCCTGCCTTTTCCGATGGGGTGACCTCCTGCTCCCACTCGTTACACACCCTGGAGATAAAAAGGGAGCCCCAGGCATCGGATTCGGTCAAGCAGTCACTCCCCCGGCTGCCGTAAAACCCGATGGCCGACGAGGAGATGAACAGCTCGGGTTTTTTGTCAAGGCCGGCTGTTTTCTCGGCGAGGAGCCGGGTGGGGATTACCCTGGAATCAAAAATCTCTTTTTTTCGTCTGGTGGTCCATTTTCCCCTTGAGATGTCC
>DATFJZ010000272.1:0-7284 GCA_035268945.1 Desulfobacteraceae bacterium
CTGGCAGCATCGGTCACATCGGTGGTCTGGACAGTGGCCGGCATCCCTGTGACCATCAAGCCCTGAACCGGGTGAGAAACAACCTGGAACGGCTTGAGGATTCCATCATTTCTGAAAAAAACAATATTTATTGACTGTTTCCTTGATTTCAGGCTATAAGGAACGTTTACCTGTAATTGTCCGCCTGCCTGCCCATGGCCGGATCCCGTTTTTCCCGGGAGAGGGGCGGACGATTATTGTTTTGTTGTCTTTCACACGCAACTTTCCAGAGGGGAATCTTCCGGAGCGGCAGTGGTTCGGCTGCAGCAGAGACCGATCGCCTTTGCCCCCATGACAGGCTTGAAAGCTGCGTTATCATAGAATTATAGGTTGTGACGGGTCGGCCTTGATCACGACATCGGCCACGCAACAGAAGGCGCTGGCCAAAGCCAGGATCGAGCCCGACACATCGTTGCGCGAAAAACAGCGGTTAGGGAAAACATGATACAGACCATAAGAGGTTTCAGGGACATACTGCCAGGGGATACCGACCTGTGGCAGACAATTGAAAAAACGGCTTCGGCCCTTTTTGAGGATTTCGGATTCCAGGAGATACGACTGCCTGTCATTGAAAAGACAGAGCTGTTTGCCAGGAGCATTGGAGAGGCCACGGATATTGTGGAAAAGGAGATGTACACCTTTGCCGATCGAAAAGGAGACAAACTCACATTGCGGCCTGAGGCAACGGCATCGGCGGTGAGGTCCTACATCCAGCACAAGATGTATGCCGCTGATCCAGTAAAAAAGCTCTACACCATCGGCCCCATGTTCAGGCGGGAAAGACCCCAGAAGGGACGGTACCGTCAGTTTTACCAGATCAACGCAGAGGTCTTTGGCATCGCTTCGCCGTACATCGATGCCCAGATGATCCTCATGCTCAATGAACTCTTTCAACGGCTCGGGCTGACGGACCTGAAGGCCCATGTCAACTCCCTGGGATGCCCCCGGTGCCGACCGGAATTTCAAAAAGCACTGACAGCCTTTCTTGCATCGAAAAAAGAGGGCCTGTGCAGCAACTGCACCCGCCGCATGGACAAGAACCCGTTAAGAACCCTGGACTGCAAAGCGCCGGGCTGCAGAGAGGCCCTTGCCGATGCCCCCTCCCCCCTTGACCGTCTGTGCGAGAAGTGTACCGACCACTTTAACACGGTAAAAACCGTCCTGGACCAGCAGAATGTCGATTTCATCGTGGACAAGAACCTCGTCCGGGGACTTGACTACTATTCTCGAACGGCCTTTGAAATCCAGACCTCGGCACTGGGCGCCCAGAGCGCCGTGGCAGGAGGGGGACGGTACGATGCCCTTGTCCAGGAGCTTGGCGGCCCCCCAAGCCCTGCCATCGGTTTTGCCATCGGTTTTGACCGACTTGTCGAAATCGTTTCCCAGCTGACGGTCAAACAGGAAGAAAAGGGGCCGGAGCTCTTTATCATCACCGTTGGAGCCGGGAGCATTGAAAAGGGGTACCTGTTAAGTTCAGGACTGAACCTGAAAGGGGTCAGAACGGAGATGGACTTCGGCCAGAGAAGTTTAAAAAGCCTCATGAAAAGGGCGGACAAGCTCCATGCCCGCCATGTCCTCATCATGGGCGAGGAAGAGCTCGACACCAACGCGCTGGTACTGCGCAACATGACGGATCGAACCCAGACAACCATTTCGGCCGACGACGCTTTAAACGAGTTGTTAACCCGTCTGGGTCACTGACCGGATCATGAAGATAGACAGCACCATGGCAGGTATCCTGACGCCTTTGGCCCGCCGGGGATGACAGGTGCCCCATGTGATGTTCAAGCCTGATTTGTGCTTGCTGACTACTGATTACTGATTTAACAGAGTCCCTGGCAATACTGCCACTGAACACCAGCGACACCCCAGTGGCAGACAGACCAGCGGTCTCTTTTTGACAATTTATTATTTTATACAGGGGAAGCATTCGTGACAGATTTACTGAAAGAGATGAGAAGAACCCACAACTGCGGTGAAATCAGGGAGGCTGATGTTGACCGGCAGGTTGTGCTCATGGGCTGGGTCCAGCGACGCAGGGACCATGGCGGCGTTGTATTTGTTGACTTAAGGGACCGCTGGGGCATTACCCAGGTGGTTTTCAATCCTGAATTCGCTGAAACGGTCCATGCAAAGGCCCAGGAAATAAGAAGCGAGTATGTTCTCGGCATCAGCGGCAGGGTTGTGAACAGACCCGGGGATATGCTCAACCCGAAGATGGCCACCGGCGGGGTTGAGGTGATCGTGGACCAGCTGAACATCTTCAGCACCGCTGAAACCCCGGCCTTCCAGATCGAAGAGCGGGTGGAAGCCTCGGAAAGCGTCCGCCTGAAACACCGCCACCTGGACCTGAGACGGCCCAAGCTCCAGAGCAATATTGTTGCCCGGCACAAAGCCTCCATCGCCATCCGAAACTACCTCGATGCCAATGGTTTTCTCGATATTGAGACGCCCTTTCTCACCAAAAGCACCCCGGAAGGGGCAAGGGATTACCTGGTTCCCAGCCGGGTCAGCCAGGGAGAGTTTTATGCCCTGCCCCAGTCTCCCCAGCTGTTCAAGCAGCTGCTCATGATCAGCGGGTTTGACCGGTACTACCAGATCGCCAGGTGCTTCCGGGACGAAGATTTGCGGGCCGACCGACAGCCGGAATTTACCCAGATCGACATGGAGCTCTCCTTTGTTGGGGAGGACGACATCATCCGGATCACCGAAGGGCTGATCAAAGAGGTGTTCTTCAAGGTAAAGGGCATTGAACTTGAACCGCCCTTCCACCGCCTGACCTATGATGAAGCCATCTCCCGGTTTGGCCTTGACAGGCCTGACATGCGGTTCGACATGGAGTTGTGCGACATCTCTGATATTGTGAAAGATGCCGGGTTCAAGGTTTTTGCCAGTGCGGTCAAGAAAGGCGGGCTTGTCAAGGCCATTAATGCCAAGGGGTGCGCCGATTTTACGAGAAAAGAGATCGACCAGCTCACCGAATTTGCAGCGATTTACAAGGCAAAGGGACTGGCATGGATCAAGGTGAAACCCGATGGGTGGCAGTCGCCCATTGCAAAATTTTTCACCGACCAGGAAAAAGAGGCCCTGACCCAGCGCCTGGACATGGCCGTTGGCGACATTGTCTTTTTTGTGGCCGATTCCCCCGCCGTCACCAACGAAGCCCTTGGCCAGCTGAGAAACGAGCTGGGAAAACGGCTTGGGCTCATTGACAGCAATGTGTACAAATTCGTCTGGGTCACCCATTTTCCACTGGTGGAGTATGATGAAACGGAAAAACGGTACCAGGCGCTGCACCACCCCTTTACAGCTCCTGTGGAAGAGGATATCGAAAAACTCGACTCGGCCCCCCTGGCGGTGAAATCCAGGGCCTATGACATGGTACTCAACGGAACCGAAATCGGGGGGGGCAGCATCCGTATCCACTCCAGTGAACTCCAGGAAAAAGTACTCAAGACCCTTGGCATCGGTAAAGAAGAGGCCGACGAGAAATTCGGTTTCCTCCTGGACGCCCTGGCGTCAGGCACCCCTCCCCATGGCGGACTTGCCTTTGGATTTGACAGGCTTGTCATGCTGCTCTGCCAGGAAGACTCCATCCGCAACGTGATCGCCTTTCCAAAGACCCAAAAGGCAACCTGTCTTCTCACGGGGGCACCGTCAAAGACATCTTCTGCCCAGCTCCAGGAGCTGGCCATCAAAATTGCAAAACCTCAGGAATAAAAATGACGGAGCAGCAATTCTAAGGATCGCAAATGAAATAAGGTGAGCAGAAATTACGCCGAACTTGGAGTGGGGTCAGGCCTGACCCCACCCCCGCGGACACAGCCGTCAGGCCAGAGGAACGACATGGATTCCAGTAAAGAAACATTTCTTCAGCTGCAGCAAGAGGCAAGAAAGATAGTGGCAGAGCTGCCTGCCCCTGAATTTGAAAGGGTTTTTCCAGATGAAATCGCAACCTCGCAACAGCACCTTGATGGCCACCCGGTGCTTTCAAAACTTGAAAAGCAGATTGCCGGTCTCATCGAGGATGATTTCGGCCACGGTCTTCTCCACTCGAGACTGGTGGCCAGGGATGCAGGAGCCCTTGTCCGCATAGAGCTCACCAGGCACCATGGCAGCCATGCTGCTGAAAAAGAGGTGAGGCGAACGACCCTTCTCGTTCAGACGGCAGCGCTTCTGCACGATATCAAACGAAAAGAGAAAAAGCACTCGGAAAAGGGAGCTGTTTTTGCGAAAACCTTTTTAAAACAGGAGACCTATCCCTTTGATTCCCGGGAGATTACCACCGTGTGCGATGCCATCAGAGAGCATGAAGCCTTTCAGCACCAGAGGCCGACAATCAAAAAGAACGTGCAGGCTTCCCTTGTATCCGATGCTCTGTACGATGCTGACAAGTTCAGGTGGGGACCGGACAACTTCACCCACACCGTATGGGATATGGTTATTTTTTCGAGGATTTCACTGGAGGAGTTCTTGAAACGGTACCCAGGGGGAATGAAAAAATTATCCCAGATAAAAAAGACCTTCCGCACCCCAACAGGAAAAATCTATGGACCCGGCTTTATCAGCCTGGGCATTGAGGCTGGAGAACGGCTGCTGGAAGTTATCCAGAAAAAATACACGTAAAAAGACCCGAAACCCGTTCCCAGTTGGAAAAACGGGAAGTCACCAAGCGCTAGACAACCCCCCTCTTGATATTGATAATGGGGGTGTTAAACACCAGGGCGGAAACATCATTATCCCGCTGAAGCTCGAGCTGGATGCCCTCCGTGTCAATTTCAAAGTATTTTGAGATCACTTCGACAATGTCGTTTTGGAGGCTCGTCAATGTGCTGTCGTTGATCTCAAGCTTGTCATACACAAGGGCAAACTGCAGCCTCTTTTTAGCCGTGTTACCGCTTGATTTGCTGCGGCCGGTGATTTTTTGCAGCATGTGGTTAAACATGACCTGTTTCCTTATTTTTTTTTGCTGAACCGTTTTGAAATTCTGTTCCACATACCGGTTTTGTATTCAGGAACCTTAACGGGAATATCTTTTTCCCCATTAAGCCTTTTTGCGATACGTCGAAAAGCCATGCCGGCCAGGGAGCCGTTCTGCATGACAAGGGGCATGCCGGTATTGGTGGAAATCACCACCTGTTCATCCATGGGCACCAGGCCTGCCAGCTCCACGGAAAGGACATCCAGGATATCTTCGTGGCTGAGCATGTCACCGGAGGCAACCATCTGGGGCACAATCCGGTTGACGATGATCTTGGGGGTGATGGAGTTGGCGTAGAGCAGCCCGATCACCCGGTCGGCATCCCGTATGGATGAGACGTCCGGGGTGCAGATGACAATGGATTCGTCAGCCGCGGCTATGGAATTCTCAAATCCCCTTTCAATCCCAGCAGGAGAATCGATGATAATATAATCAAACTCTTTTTTCAGAAGCGCCACCATACGCTCAACAGAAGCCGTTGTAAGAACATCCTTATTGTCACTCTGGGAAGCGGGAATGAGAAATAGATTTTCGATCCGCCTGTCCCTGATCGCAGCCTGGCTTACCTTGCATCGTTCATTGGCCAGATCCACAACGTTAAAAACAATCCGGTTTTCAAGTCCCAGAACCACATCAAGGTTTCGAAGACCGATGTCCATGTCAATGACAACCACACGGTTGCCTTCAATGGCAAGAGCAGCACCAATGGATGCCGTGGCAGTGGTCTTCCCCACTCCGCCCTTTCCCGATGTTATCACAATCGTTCTTGCTTCCAATTTACACCTCTTTGTCTTTTTTAATGGTCAGCCCACTGCTGACAGGCCGGCAGATCTCACTTCTCTGCCCGTTGATCATATCTGGACCCTGCTACATCACCTCGGGCCATGGGAGCCGGGCAAAGGGATTGGCCTCCAGGTAATTGTCCACAACAATTCTCTCGTTATCCAGAAAAGCGTATTCTGCAGTCCCCCCCTGAGCATCGGGGAGACCGGCGGCCAGCACCGTTGCGATCTGGATCCGGCTGGGCCTGAAATCCAGGGCAAACACAATGGCATCCTCATTGTCCGGCTGACCGGCATGCACCTGGCCGAGAAGTTTCCCAAGGATATAAATATCCCCTCCAGCGGTTATTTCCGCGCCTGGATTCACATCTCCTGTGATAATGACATGCTTTTTTCCTTCGATTTTCTGTCCGGACCTCACCCTTCCCCTGAGCATCAAAACATTGCTCGAATGGTGTGTCCATCCCTTTGAGATATCCCGCTGCCTGATGCGCTCCACAGGGATAGACCGCTTTTCCGGAGGCCCTGACACCAGACCGACACCGAAGTCTTCTTTCAGGTAGCGCTCAATTTTCTCAACCAGCTGACCACACCCCGCTGCCTCTCCGGTATCAATGACAACACCGGCATTGACCGTAAGATGCTGAAGGCGCTTAAAGAGCGTTTCAAGCTCTTCCATGATCTGAGCCTCAGGAGCAGACGGGTTAATGGTTACCCAGAAACCGTCCCCTGTGCCTTTCAATTTTACAACAGGTTGATTTCCCTCTTTCATAGGCCAAATACCCGGTCACGGTTTATCGCCTGCCGGACAGGCTGCAAAACAGTCATCATTAAAGCTCGCTTCGGCACTGTCCATCCCTTTTTTTCCACCCCTGTCAGGTGTGAAAAACCAGCCATGACCAGTCACCTTTCTTTAGGACCATGGAAACAAAAAAATATACCATTGAAACTGGTCTTTTTACTTGCTTTCTGGGTTGCGGCAATGGGTACATATTTCAATATGCTCCCATTACCGCGCCTTGAAACCAAGCAAAATTCCTGCGTTGACCTGGTACATTTTACAATTTCCATGGCCCTTAATCCTGGAATTGTCAATTTGAAAATGGGAATGCGCCCCTTGAAACGTCAGGCACCACAGCGGTAAACATTTTCCTGAGATTAACCGGAAATCACTATAAAAAAAGAGGTGGAAGGTGTCAAGGTCATTATCAATCTTCCCCTCTTTTTTGCAAATTTCCCTGTGGCCGGTTCGATGATCATGGACCGGCTGCCTCTAATTCGACTTTCTCTCTTTGTTGTGAGCATCCTGCTCATGGCCGTTTTATATGAAACAACCGAGTTAGAGCCCCCAGTGGATTTGCCCCGGCTGGAACTTGAGAACCAAAGGAGATAAGGATTTTTTCCCTGCCAGGCGTTAAGAAAATCAGGCTGTTTGAGGACACACTTGCCCGCAGTTCCTGATTTTTAGGCTGGCAGGGGAAA
>DATFJZ010000273.1:0-4770 GCA_035268945.1 Desulfobacteraceae bacterium
CCACCTTTTCCACCTGGGCCTGGCGCCGGACCAGCAACGAGAGAATATCCGCGTCTATCCGGTCGATTTCATCCCTGAAGGGTTTGATTTTTTCCTGAAAATCCTGACTGGGTTTTTCCATTTTCTCCATATGCCATTTACTCAGTGATTTTGTGAACACCAAAATGGCTGGTGCCGATGTGTTCTGTCCCTAATCCCTCGCTGACTGCGACCGGGAAAACCCCGGACTGTCAGGTCTCTTCCGTTGAGCTGTTGAACAGCAATATGCCGACAATAGGACAGGTCCCTGCTTTTTGTCAACCAAAACCTGAAACGCGATTATCACGTTTTTTCTGAAGAACCGATTAAGAGCCCCCAACGGTTGCCTTCCGACGTTCTCGTTCCTGACAGGGCAACCGTTGGGGGCGACGCTATTCCAAAAACTTGATAATCGAGTGAAAAGTTTTCAAGTGATCAGATCGCTGCCCATTAGTTCGTCGCAGAGGTATAAGTTATTTTCACTTGCTGCCTGAGTTTGCTCAAGAGCGCTGGAATTCCACCAGGGTATGGTCCTCTTCCTGCAATGCCCCATCAATAATGCCGGAGATCACCTGCCAGTCTCCGCCGGCCAGCCCCGCACCGATCTTGGGATACCCGAACCGGCGGCCGGAAAACCGTATCTTGAGCTTTTCAAATACCCGTTGAATGGCGTTGTAATCGGCTTTGATGCCGGATCCAGCGTAGTGGTACTGGGTGTAGGCGTTGATGATGGTGATGGTATGACCGTCGTTCACGGCCGCTGCCTGGGAAAAATCCCCCAGTTTGGAGCGATCCCCCTCGGGGGTGGCCAGGTCCGCGGCATAGGCCTGGGGGAACTGCTGTTTAATGGTGCGGGCAATACCGCCACCCATGGCGCAGAAACAATTGCACCCATGGATGATGACATCAAATTCTCCGGTCAATGCCAGCTGGATCAGGTCGCCTTTTACAATTTTCATCATGCCTCCTTCTGAGTTTTGATCATAAGGATCGCAAATGGTTGCGGTATGAAGATCGAAATCAATGATTTTGTTTTTAACTCTTTTTACCATTTTTTTTTTGCATTTTGAAGTTGCCAGCGTTTTTCTGGGTGATTTTCGGCCAAAGAAGGTTGACAATGGACCAGGTTTCCCGATACTCTTTTCCAGTGAAAAGACGATGAGGGAGAAAAGGGTTATTGCATCCATGGAAGAGTTACTCAGGGCGAACGTGCATCCAACGGCTTTCTGAAGGTAAAAGTGGACGTCAATGTTAAAAACCATTCGTTATGCGTGACGGTGAAGATCTGGATCTGGGGGGGAAAGATGAGGGGTATCCGGGTATTGTTCAGTCTCTTGTTCCTGGTGGTATGGGGCTGCGGGGAAAATGACGCTGGGGTCAAGGTGGACATGACCGTCACGGAACAGGTTGTTTTCAAGGAAGATCCCG
Source organism: Desulfobacteraceae bacterium (assembly GCA_035268945.1). Classification (GTDB taxonomy): domain Bacteria; phylum Desulfobacterota; class Desulfobacteria; order Desulfobacterales; family Desulfobacteraceae; genus DATFJZ01. Next base: position 1,447 of record DATFJZ010000273.1, read on the forward strand.
ACACCATTGCCTATGCTTATCTGCCCCAGTACTCCCACACAGAATCGTATCGCCGACACCACGGCATTGTCCAATACCTGAGAAGGGAAACCGGTCTCGATCTCAGACAGGTGTTCCCGGACACCTTTGATAAGCACATGAAAATGCTGGGGGAAAACAAGATTGATATCTCGTTTTCCAACCCCTTTTTTTATGTAAAAATTGCCGGAAAATATCATGCCAGGGCCTTTGCCCGCATTGTGGAGGTGCCGGACAAAGAGCAGTTCCGGGGGCAGGTCATATGCCGCAGGGACAATGCCGCCATCCAGACCATAGCCGACTGCAGGAACCGACGATGGATCGCCGTTGATCCCAGTTCGGCAGGGGGATATCTCTACCCCCTGGGTCTTTTTTTCAATCACGGGATCCGGCGGTCGGATTTCCAGGAGATTGCCTTTGCCCCGGGACCCGGGGGAAAACAGGAAAAGGTTATCTTTTCCGTGTACGCCGGGAAGTACGATATTGGAACCATACGGGAAGGCGCTTTGGATGTGGTGGCCGGAAAGATTGATGTTCCCGGCATCCGGGTGATTGCAAGGACCGATCCGCTGCCCGGGTGGGTGTATGCCGCCAATGAAAGCCTGGACAGGGAGGTTGTTGAAAGGATAAAGCGGTCCCTGATCAACCTTGATTTCAATCGTCCCCGTCACCGTGGCATACTCAAGGCAGCGGATTTTATCAAGGTCGTCTCCTCCCAGGACAGTGATTTCAATCCCGTTCGGGATTTGATCGCTGTGCTGGGCATGGAGGCTGTCCCATGAAACCTGGATTTCGAGGAAAGATCTATCTGGGATTCTTCACCCTGCTTCTGGTCCAGGGTGTCATGATTTTTGCCTGGGTCAGCCATGTGATGAAGGGCTCCATCCAGGATGAGATTAAAAACAGGGGACTTTCCATTGGAAACAGCCTGTCCGTGGGGCTGGTGGAGCCCATGCTGGCCATGGACTTTCTGAGAATGAAGGCTTTGATGGACGGGACGGTGAGGCTGGACCAGGATATCTGTTATGCCTTTGTTGTGAACCGGGACGGCAGGCTTTTGGTCCATACCTTTAAAAATGGATTTCCCGTAGAGCTTCAAACGGCCAACCGGCTGACGGACAGGGGAAACACCGAGCTTCAGTTGCTGGATACCGGTGAGCATCTGGTTTATGATTATGCCCTGCCTGTTAAGGTGGACAGGGACCGCCTGGGCACCCTGAGGCTGGGATTGCGCCAGACCCGGGCGAAAAATGTGGTAAACCAGCTGCTGGTTTCCACCATCATCATCATCGCCCTTGCCATATTCACCGCCGGTTTTGTGGGGGCACTGCTGGTGAACCCGGTAAGCCGGAGCATCAAAAAACTCCACGACTCTTCAGACAAGGCCTTAAAGGGGAACCTGGATGTGCACACAGCTCCCAGGCTGGCAAAAAACTGCTGGGACATCATGCAATGCGGAAGGCTGGACTGCCCGGCCTACAAGAATTACCATCACCGGTGCTGGTATATGGCCGGTACCCTTTGTCCCACCTGTGTTGAGGGCGAATATGCCAGGAAGATAGAGTCCTGTTATCACTGCCCGGTCTACAAAAAATGTTCAGGGGATGAGATCCAGAGCCTGGCCGAGAGTTTTGACGCCATGACCCTCTCCCTCAAGGGCAACCTCATGGATCTCAAAACCGCAGAGCAGGTGTTGAATGAGCAGAAGGCCCTGCTCCAGACGATTCTGGACGCCGTTCCCGATTTTATTTCCCTCCAGGACCATGAAGGCCGGTATGTATCGGTTAACCGGGCCTTTTGTGAAATGCTGAACAGGTCCAGCGGTGAAATTCTGGGCAAAACCAATGATGATCTGTTTTCTGGGTCCCGTGCCGGTCAATACAATCGAGAAGATCAAAACATACTGGATACGGGAACTCCCCTGGTCAAGGAGAACCGGGTCACAGGTCCCAAGGGAACCAAATGGCTCCATGTGGTGAAAATCGCTGTGTCAGAAACCCCGGACCAGGCCAGGGGGCTTGTCTGCAGCGGCAGGGACATTACCCTGCTCAAGGATGTCCAGGACCAGCTCACCCATGCCCAGAAAATGGAGTCCCTGGGAAGACTGGCATCGGGTGTGGCCCATGAGATCAATACTCCCCTGGGTATTATCCTGGGCCATGGGCAGCTTCTGATGGAGGATGTAAAAAAGGATGGGCAGGTGTATGAGGACCTGGCGGTTATTGTTAAACACTCAAAAATATGCGCCGGGATCGTAAAAGACCTGCTCAGCTTTTCCCGGTCCGGGGAGCGTGTGATCTCCGAGTTTGACATCACCACGGCTCTGGAGGAGGTCATTGGCGTGGTGGCGCATACCTTCAGCCTCAACCATGTGGAGATACGGAGGCAATACCATGACCGTCCCCTGGTCATAAAGGGGGACAAGGAGAAAATAAAGCAGGTGTTCATCAATCTGCTCAACAATGCATGCGATGCCATAGGAAAGAACGGCAGAATCGTTGTGAACACAGGCATTGGGAAAAAGGGCAAGAATGCAAAGGTCTCGATTACGGACACGGGGTGCGGCATTGCCAAAGAAGAGATCCAGAAAATATTTGAGCCCTTTTATACCACCAAAGGGCCGGACAGGGGAACAGGCCTGGGATTGTCGGTCACCTTTGGGATTGTTCAGGAGCACAAGGGGCTGATCAAGGCCTTTTCTCCTCCCCTATCAAAAGACATTACAGGGCTGGTCGGGCAGGGTTCCCAGTTCATCGTGACCCTTCCCATGGATTCAGATTTGGAGAAAGGAGGGTAACATGGCGGTGATTCTGGTCCTGGACGATGTGCTGGACGCAGGGAATCTCATCAAGCGGATTCTGGAGCGCAAAGGGCACCGGGTGATTCCCTTTACCGAAGAGGAGGATGCTGTCTCCTATGTGGAAAACCACCGGACAGACCTGGCCGTTCTGGATATCAAGCTCAAAAAGATGAGCGGGGTTGATGTGCTGGAAGAGCTGAAAAAAAGAGCGCCGGACCTCAAGGTCATCATGCTTACCGGATATCCCACCATTGAGACGGCCAGGGAGAGCCTTAAACTGGGGGCGGTGGCCTATTGCGTCAAGCCCATAGACAAGGACGAGCTGGAAGAAAAGGTCTCCCAGGTTCTGGCCGAGTAGAACATCAATCCAGAAGGTGGGGTTTTCCAGGGGATCATTGGTTGCCGCTGGATGCCATCTGGTTGAAATAGGCCTGGACAAACCGGCCTGAGATGGTGTCCGCCAGGGAGAATCGGAAGGCATTGTCTGCAAGGAACCGACCGGAAAA